>CAZPNG010000201.1:0-23045 GCA_964587845.1 uncultured bacterium
GCTCATCACGCTCGCGGGCAGTGATGCGGACGGCGACACGCTCACCTACGAGATCGTGACCTATCCCAAGGACGGCAAGCTCACGAAGAACGCGGACGGCACCTACACCTTCGCCCCGAATCTGGATTTCAACGGCTCGGATTCCTTCACCTTCCGGGCCCATGACGGCAAGGAGTACTCCAGCCCGGCCACGGTGAGCTTGACAGTCACGGCGGTCAATGATGCGCCCACGGCGCTGGCGCAGGCGGTGACGACGGATGAAGACACAGTCAAGATCATCACGCTTGCGGGCAGTGATGCGGACGGCGACGCCCTCACCTACGAGATCGTGACCACGCCGGCCAACGGCAAAGTCGAACGCGATTCCAACGATGCCGCCAAGTTCACCTACACCCCCAATGAGAATTTCAACGGCTTGGATTCATTCACCTTCCGGGCACATGACGGCAAGGAGTACTCCGGCGCGGCCACGGTGAGCTTGACGGTCACGGCGGTCAACGACGCACCACAAGTTTCCAGCACCCATGATGCGACGGATGTCAGCGCCCCTGCGGCCATCAACGTTCCGAGGAATTATGAGGAGGCCCTCGTGGGCACGGGTTTGCCGATCCTTCCTTTGGCAGGGGGAAGCCTGATCGATGCCGCAACGGCCGATGCTGTTCGAGGACTTGACAACCTTGTGGGACCTTTCCTTGGAGCGGCCCCCGACGCGGGCGCTTATGAACTGGGTCTCGGGGTGCCTTGGGCGGGTCCGAGGAACTTCACAAACCTTCTGGCCTACGGGTTGCCTGCGGGCTGGCGAGTCGCTCCACAGACCGAGCTTTCCGCGTACTCGTCCTTGGGCGCACCCGCAACGGTCGATCCCAACGCCTTTCGGCTCTTGCTGGTGTCATCCGACGAGACAAAGCCCAAGTCCTTTGTCCTGGCCACTTTTGAAGAGATGCAAGGCGAGACGCGCTGGACACGGTTTGATGAGATCTTGCGAGGAGAGGCTGGAGACAGAGTGCTCATAAGCCCACTTGAGTTTCGGGATGGGCTGGGCGCTTCGATCGTGGAACGAGGAAACAACGCCAATCTCCTGGGCGCTCGGGTCGACGATGAGGGGGTGCTTAAAATCTTGGCGGGCGTGGACAAAGGTTCCTTGGGTCCAGTCCAAGACGACCTGTTCACCTTTGTACGGTCGCTCACCTACGCCTGGTATCTGCAGGATCCAGTGAGCCCCACGATTTCCATGAACTTCGTCACGCCGCCGGCCCCCGGCATGGTCGCGGTGGGTTCGGCCGCCGCGCCGAGCACGGGTGACGCGGTAGTCCCCGGCACGCTGCGGGGTGACGTGACCCTCACAAACGCAAGCATCGTTTGGGATGTTGAGGGCGACGCGAATCTGAACGCCACAGCGAGTGTGCAGTTCCGTCGTCAGGGAACCGCCCAGTGGTTGGATGCACTCGATCTTTCGAGAGTCAATTACGCCTACAACGCGGATGGCTCCGACAGGAGAAACCGTCTCGTCGGTTCCATTTTCCAACTCTCCCCCGGCACGACCTATGAAGTGCGGCTAACCCCGACCGACCCCGACGGTGGCGGTGAGACCTGGACGACGACCTTTACGACACGTCAAGTGCCTAAGATATCTACTGGCGGCAGGGTCATCGAGGTCCGCGATACGGACAATCTGAACACTGTCACTGCCAGCGCGAAGCCCGGTGACACGTTCCTCTTCCATGCTGGCACTTATCAGATCTTGTACACCAATAAATCCGGCACGCGCGAACAGCCGATCCTTTTTCGAGCCTACGGCGATGGGCCAGCTAATTTCACGAGGATTAACATCAAGACACATTACATCTGGCTGGATGGTCTTAACGTTACCGGAACGACCAGCACAGACGCGTCCAACCGGACCATCGTAGTAAACAAGCCAACCGGATACAATTTTGCGTTGGGCCCTGCCATCACACGGAGCACAGTGAGGAATGGCTCTAAGGTAATGGCCATTCAGGAGACACAAGAGGCTTTTCTCTCGGACAATTTCGTGATTGGCTCTGGTAAAGATCCTGTGACAGGTGCTCCCAGGACAGGTGAGGCCATCGAGTTTGACAAGGTGACGCGCGGACATGTGGCGGCGTTCAACGATATCACGGCGGCGTTTGACGGAGTGTCGTGGGGCGATGGGAACATCGATGTCCACAACAACAGGATTCACGATGTGTATGACGATTCGATCGAGCCAGACTCGGCCTGGGATAACTACCGCATTTGGGAGAACGTCGCCTGGAATGGCGGCCTCGTAAGAGTCTCATTCCAGCCCATGAAAGGAGGCCCTTGGTACATTTTCAGGAATCAGTTTACGGGCACACAGGGTCTGCAGCGCGGCAATACTTATATCCAGGATGATGTGTTCAAATTACGGAGTTCTGGGGCGTCTTTCATTGTCAGCAACACCATCGTTGCCTCGAGCGACAACACTCTTGCAGAATTGCTCTTCGCGCGGGGCTCTGTTTTCGCGAATCAATATTGGAAATCGATTGACCGTAATAGTAACCCCGGCGAGATTGGGCACTACGGTGGTACTGGGGTGCCGGATCCGAGTCTCACGCGGTTGTGGGGCTACAGCCGGTACGACGCAAATCCAAAGGTCGTGTGGAGTTGGTTGGGTGGCTTAGAGAACGCCCAAGCCCGCGGCGCGGAACTCGGCTCCGGTTTGGTCAGCCAAGGCGCTCCGGGGCTTCAGGTGTATGAAGGAACGACGGTGATTTTCTCTGGGATAGCAACCGATCCGGACACGGGCGATACCTTGACGTGGAAGTGGATCCTTCGCGAAGAGACCTCTCCGGGCGTGTGGGGCTCTGAGCGGGAGCTCAAGTCAGGCACCGGAAGTGTTCTGGACACCCAATTCGAGTTTCCCCTGGGCAAAGGCGGTGTCTCCTACCAAGTCATCCTTAGAGTGCATGACGGTAGCGTGACGACTGAGCAAGCCCTCCGGGTGGATGTGGTGGCTAAACCTTCTCAGTCCAATCAGCCTCCCACAGCAAGCGCGCAGTCGGTGACGACCGCTGAAGATACGGCCATCAAGGTCACGCTCGCGGGCACCGACGAAGACGGCGACGCGCTCACCTTCAGCATCGTCACCGATCCCAAGAACGGCAAGCTTGTGAAGAATGCGGATGGGACCTACACCCTCACGCCCAACCAGGATTTCAACGGCTCGGATTCCTTTACCTTCCGGGCGCATGACGGCAAGGAGTACTCCGGCCCCGCCACGGTGAGCTTGACGGTGAAGGCCGTGAACGATGCGCCGGCGCTCGCAGCGATCGGAGAGAAGAAGGCCGCGGAAGGCGAGAAGCTCGAGTTTGCGATCTCCGGCTCGGACGTGGACGGTGACGCGCTCACCTATTCCGCGACCGGCCTCCCCCAGGGCGCAGCGTTTGATGCCGCGAGCCGTATGTTTAGCTGGACGCCGACGGCGGGCCAGGCTGGAAGCTACCGGGTGACCTTCAAGGTCTCGGACGGCACGCTTTCAGCCGAGGAAACCGTCCTCTTCACGATCAGCCAGTCGGACACGAAGCCGCCCCAAATCACCGAGCTGAAGGGCCCGACGCTCACGAATGCTCTTGAAGTCTTGATGAGCTGGAAGGCCACGGATGAGGGCTCCGGCATCGCCGCCTACCGCTGGCGTGTGAAGAAGCCCGATGGCTCCGCGACCGCATGGACCGAGCAGACAACTGACTCCGTGACCTTGAAGAATGAAATCAACCTTGAGGGCGCCTACACCTTTGAGCTTCTCGCTCTCGACAAGGCGGGTAACAGCTCTGCCCTGGCCTCACATGCTTTCAGGGTCGACCGCACTGCTCCGGTGATCAGTGTCGACCGCAAGACGCCCTCAGAGCTATCCAAGTTGCCGAAGAACGCCTCCATCACCATCAAGTACACGGCCGACGGCGTGAAGAAGGAGAAGACCTTCACGGACTTGGTGTACGGGGAGAACAAGCTCGTCTTGACCGAGCGCGATGAGGCCGGCAACGAAACGTCCGTCACCTGGCTCCTCACGATTAAGTCCAGGGACAAGATTGTTATCGATCCCCAAACCCCCATCCTCATCAACACGCGCACCCTGACGGTGAAGTACACGGTGGAAAGCGAGGACGGCAATCGCAGCGGCGAAAAGACCTTCTCAGACCTGGCCGACGGCGAGCAAACGCTGCGCATCGAAGATGAGGACGCCACGGCAAGCTGGCGCCTGAGGGTGGATACCCGCGCGCCCCGCGTCACCGAGACCCGCGCCGCCCGCATTCAATCCTCAAGCGCACGCATCGATTTTGCGGCTGATGAAGCGAGCCAGTGGCGCCTGGAGTGGAGCGCGGCGGGCGCCCCCGGGCAAGCCTCGAACTGGACCCGGGAACCAGGGCGCTCGGGCCGCCTGATCCTGGAAGAGTTGCTGCCCGACACGGCCTATCAAGTGCGGATTCATGCGCGCGACGAGGCGGGAAATGAGTCGGTGCCGGGCGAACTCACGTTTCGGACCCGGGCGGCCGGTGTGAAGGATACGGATGAGGAGGACGAGGACGAAGAGCAGGGAGACGGAAAGGGCAAAGGGTCCCGCAAGAACAAGAAGGGAAAGGCCGCCAAGAAGTTCGTTCCCGAAGTCGACGGGCTGGCCGAGTGGCTTGCCTGGAGGAAAGCGCTCGCTCCTCGTGAGAAGCGCGAGCAGGACGGGAGTGCGTTGCCTGCGAAGACCTCGCGAGGCGATCGGCCGACGGCTGTGGGGATCTCCGATCACGCACCCTTGCCCTCCTACGAGCGTTTTTGGAGACCCGAGGATGAAAAGCCGTACGGCCCCAAAGAGCCCGTGAAGCTGCCCAAGGTAAGCCGCCGCTTGCGCGCCCCGCAGCCGGAGCCGCAGGTCGCGCACGCCAAGCTCCCTCTCCAGCTGGCGCAGGCAGGTCCGCTCACGGCGCCCCGCAAGCAAGCTCCCAGGCCCACGTTGCAGACTGTCCCTCAGCCGCGAGCGAAGCGATCCCTTCATCTGGGCGCGGGAAGCGGCGCCGCCAAGCCCCGCGTGCAGCACTGGCGCGTGGGGACGCGCATGGGCCGCTCGCGCCGCCGCACCCCCCTCGTCAAAAGTGATGAAACGGCAGGCGATGAGGCCTGGCTCGCGTTCGCCGACAGCAAAGCGGCCACCCGCTCCTCGCAAAACCGAGGTTAAGTCGGCCCCGCGCACGCCACGCCAAGAGAGGCCCCCCTGGGGAGTGACCCCGGTCTGAGAGCTACCATGAAATTAGAATTGTAATAGTTCTATTTTCATGGTACTCTTTGCGGCATGATTCAACGCAAAGCCCTGCATGCACGCATCCGCCTGGCCATACGCCGCAGCCGCGTGGTGGCTTTGATCGGCCCCCGGCAGGCCGGCAAGACGACGCTCGCCAGACAACTCGTGTCCGTCCGGTCACGTAATTATTTCGACCTCGAGGATTCGGACCAATTGGCCCGGCTCGATGAACCCAAGACGGCGCTGGCTCCTCTGAAGGGTCTTGTGGTGATCGATGAAATCCAGCGTAAGCCCGAACTTTTTCCCCTCCTTCGCGTGCTTTCGGATCGCAGGCCTATCCCCGCAAAGTTTCTGATTCTCGGAAGTGCAGGGCCGATGCTTTTGAAACAATCCTCGGAATCGCTCGCCGGAAGAATTGAGACGGTATCGATGGGAGGATTTTCGCTCGAGGAGATCGGCGCCCGCCATATCGAAAGGCAATGGTTGAGGGGCGGTTTCCCGCCCGCCTTTTTGGCCGGAAGCGAACCCGACAGCATCGCCTGGCGCAGGCAATTTACCCAAACATTTCTGGAGCGGGACATTCCTCAAATGGGATTTAGGATTCCAGCCCAGGCGTTAAAACGTTTCTGGTCATTGCTTGCCCATTATCATGGCCAGGTGTGGAATGCTTCAGACCCGGCAACGACGCTTGGCGTGAGTCCTCCCGCCGTTCGTCATTATCTGGATATTCTGGAAGGGATGCTCATGATACGCACTCTGACGCCCTGGTACGAAAATCTCGGGAAACGGCAAATTAAATCACCCAAAGTATACTTTCGGGATACCGGGATTCTCCATCTTCTCTTGGGCATCAAAACATTCAGGGACCTGGAGAGTCACCCGAAAAAAGGCGCTTCCTGGGAAGGTTACGTTTTGGAGGAGCTTTTGAAACGCAGGCCGGATGCCGAACCTTATTTTTGGGGAACTCACAACGGCGCCGAACTCGATCTTTTGCTTTTGGAGGGCGGCAGGCGGATGGGGTTTGAAATTAAATACTCGGATGCACCGAGACTTACGCCTTCTATGAGAATCGCGCTGAAAGAGCTGAAACTTCACCGGCTGACCGTCATTTATCCCGGGGAGCGTTCCTACCCGCTCTCAGACCGGATTCATGTGGTTCCCGTCCGAGAACTGCTGGGCTAATCGCCGGCACCCCGACCGTCACCGCGTCGACAAGGCCCTCTACCAAGCCAAGCTAGCTGGTCGAATCAAACTGATCTTGAAGGTGTGACGAACACGGGCTGGGTCCAGGCGGCTTCTAGCTCACCGGGCTCGACGGGATTGGGGTGCGGCGTGGAGGAACGCACGCGGGCGCGCACGTAGCCCTCATCCCCTTGGAAGCGGTAGACGGCGTTCTGGCCCGTTTTTACGGCCAGGACGCGCCCACCGGCCCCGATGAACTCGGTCCGATAGGATGCCGGCGGCTGGGCCTCGATGGTGAGCGCATAGCTTCGCGGACCAATTTTCACGTCTGCAAGCGTGACGCCGCTTGAGGCGTAAAACTCTCCGCGGCGCATGGCGGCGAGGAGCGCTTCGGCGCTGAGCGCGGGTGAGCGCACCATCACCCACCCCCGTCCCGGGGTCGCGCGCCGCGCACCGCCCTCGCCATACTGGTGCGCGTCATCCACCGCTACGCCGTAGAGAACCTCACCCCCCGTCCCCGCCCGGTGCGTGAGGACTTCGTCCCAGATCCGCTCATCCTGTGCATTTGACTGGTCAGGATTGCCGCTGTAAATCTCCATGAACTGCAGGTCGGCGAGTGCGAACAAATCCGTGGCCACGAGCGCGTCTTTGAGCGTCGGGTGGCAGAGAATGGCAAGCGCGCCCTGCGAGGCTTGAATCCGCTCCAGGTTGCGGCGCAGGATCTCGCCGACCGTACGGCCGCCGGCGGGCATGATGGGCTGCGAGAGATGGAGGGCGTTGAAATGAATGGGCTTTTCAGCGAGCTGGTCAGTCACTTCCTCGGCCGAGATCAAAAGGAATCGCCCCGGCTCGTCAAAGCGGCGGGCCAGCTCTTCAAGGGTCGCCAGCTGCCGGCCCTGCGCAAACTTTTCGCCTCGGGGGAGAAGATTGTGCTCAGTGAGCGCCAGGAAATGGTAGCCCCGCCCCTTGTACAGGGCGCAGACGGTCTCGGGAAACTCCCGGCCGTCGCTCCAGAAGGTGTGCGTGTGGAGATTGCCCTTCCACCAAACTCCCTGGGGCTCGCGGCTGCATCCTGCAGCCAGCAAGATAAGGCAGAGGCCGAGCCGTGCGAGAAGCGTCACCCTGCGGATGTCGGCTGGGTTGGCGTTGCGCTCTCGCCCTCGAGTGACAGCACGAGGCGCGAGGCGCCGGAAAGCACGACCGTGTTGGAGCTGATCTCCAGGACCTTGTAGCCCTCGATGAAATCGCCCTTCGCTACCTCGCGCTCGGCGCCGCTCGTGGCGCCCACAAGCGTGGCGGTGGGCTCGGCGCTCTTCTCCACCACTTGGTAACGCAAGGTCATGGACTCGCCCTGCTCCTTGCGCACCTCGATCAGTGAGTCGTCCACTTTGGAAACCAGCCATTCCTTGATGCGGTCGCCCTCGCGCACGAAGTGGGTGCGGCCGCCCCAGTTCACCTGCGCGATCACCTCCCCCGAGGGTTTGCGGATGCGCCCGCGGTAGACCAGCGCCATCTCGCCGAACTGGATGGACTTGAGGAAAAACGGCTGCGCGGGCGGCGTGAAGTCGGGCTTGAGAAAAATGTCGCGCGCGACGGCCTCATTTTTCTCGCCGCGCGCAAGGATGGCTTCGTAGGCGTCGAGCGTTTCCGCAAGCTCGGCGCTTGCCGCAAGCTCGTGGGTGGCGTCGAACGGCACGATTTGGCCCGCGCCAGCCCGCAACCCCCTGTGCCGCAGAAAGTTCTGCAGCGCGAGCGAGAGCGCCAGCAGCACGAGCACGCCGCCGAGAAGCCGTCTCAAGAAGCGCTTGGTGGCATCCACCTTAGAACCTTGTGACCTCGAGAGTGACCGCCATTTCCAGGCGGCTTGAGTCCGCCGGGCGCTTGAGCTCGAGGGACTCGACTCGCCAGAGAACCGGGCTGGCCCCGAGAGCATCCAGCATCGAGACCCAATCCTGGAACGTGGTGAGCGCCTGGACCCGGATGCGGTAAAGCTCGCGCTCGCGCGAGCCGCCCCCGGCGAGCGGCCCGACTTCGGGTTCCAGAAACTCGAGCCCCTTGACCTCCGTCTTCTTCATGCCGATCAGGACCGGCGCGAGGGCGTCGTACAAATCCAGTTGATAGGCGAGTTGGCTCACCGCGCGCGGCTCGGCGGTCGAGGGCGCGAGATTCGCGAGCCCTTCGGCCGCCGGGAACTCCTTCTGATCAGTCGAGGCCTCGCGCTGAAACGCCCGCTCCATGGAAAAAAGCCTTTCCTCGAGCGCCAGCGGGTCCGGCGTGGGGACGTCCCGGGCGGGAAGCCGGAAAGCCGCGCCCGCCAAGCGGGGCGCAAGCGCCTGGAAGTCCGCAAGCTCGCGTTCAAAAAACTGCACGCGGGCCGGGGAGGGCACGTTGCGGCCCGGCGGCTCAAAGGGCGCGACCTCGCGCAGGAGCTTCGCCGTCTGCCGGCTGACGGACACCTCGTAAGCCAGGGCCACCAGGAGCGCGGCGGCCGTGGCGCCGATCAGGATCATGAGGCTCGCCAGGAAGAGCCGAAACGGCTTACCGAGCCGGGCTTGCTCCTCGCGAGAGAGCCACGTCATGGCGAGTCCTCCGCGCCCGCAGCCCTGCCGGGGGGCTCCTCGAAGGTCATCTCGCAGGTGAATACGCGTGTCGTCTTCAGGCCGGACACCGGCGCCGTCGAGGCGGTCTCCCCGCCCCCCGAGACCTGGATGCCGGCGGAGCTGACGCGCGCGTTGGCAAAGACGCCGGAACGCTCCAGCAGCGCCAGATAATCGTTGATGGCCACCAGGGAGAGGAGGGTCTCCCCGCTCAAGGTGAGCGTGCCGTTGGCCGCGGAATAAGATATCGCATTGAACCACATGGGCTCGCCCGTGAGGCGCGCGAGCTCCCGAAGGGCGGCGGGCCAGCGCGTTTTTTCTTGTATGACCTGCGAAACGGCCCGCGCCTCGGCCTGATAGGGGCGAAGCTCCCCAAAGAGCCCGGCGAGCGCCTTCTGGTTTTCGCGGTAGGAGGCGCGCTTGCGTTCGAGCTGCTGGCGCGCGGTCAGCTTGGCCGAGAGGGACTGGCTCACGCTGAGAAAGAAGATCACCAGGATCACCAGGGCGGACGCGAGAAGAGTGATCACGTCCCGCCGCTTGGCCTCGAGCAGGAGCTGCTCGAACTCCTCGGTCGAGCGCAGGGCGTGTGTCGCTTCAAACCGCCCCGCGAGCGACAGGACCGCGCCCAGGGCCGCCGCGAAGCGGCCGGCCCCTGCGTTGAACGCGTCGACCGCGGCCGGGGCGGTCCCGGCGACACGCCGCAGATCAAGCGCGGACGTGGGCCGCGCGAGTTCGGACTCTAGGACAGGCGCCAACCCCCTCAGGATGCTGCCTTCCCCCGTGAGGAACACGTGAGCCATCGACCGTCCGCCTGCAGAGGAGATGTAGAATTGCTCGGTGTGCGAAATCTCTTTCGCGAAAGAGTTCAGGAAGGAGCTTGCGGCTTGCTTCACCTCTTCGGCGCGCGAGGCGTCCTGGGGGTCCTCAGGCACCGGCCACAACACCAGGCGGCGGGCCACGGCCGCCGTTTCGCGCTCCGGCCGACTGAGGCGCTCAGCCAGGGCGCGCGTCAGGTCGTCCACGCCCATGCCGATCGTGCGGCACCACAGGCGCGCGCCGTCCACAAAAAGCAGCGTCGTGTGCGACGTTCCGATCTCGATCAGAAGGTCCGGCTGCCGCCCCAGGCCGAAGCGGCGCGCGAGGGCCTCGAGCGCGAGCGGCGGGCAAAGCACCGCGGCCGGCGCCAGGCCGGAGGACGCCACGGCTTGCAGGGCGCCGGCAAGGTGGCTGCGCTTGACCGCCGCCAGCAGCACATCCGACTCATCGCGCGCGCGGCCGGGGTAGACGGCGTACCCCCACGCAACGCCCTCGCCACTCTCCGGGATTTGCTCGGAAACCTCAAAGCGGATGAGTTGCTGGAGCTTGTCCTCGGCGAGGCGCGGCAGGGTGACCAGGCGACTGAACGTTGCGTGCGACCCGGGCAAGAGATAAATGCGCGAGCCGGCGGCGAGCCGCGCCTCTTGAAGCACCCGGCTCACTACCCCGCTCACCTGCCTCTCGTCGGGCGGCGCGCCTTCGGGCCCTCCTTCAAGGGGCTGCGCCACGCAGGAGAGCAGCCGGGGCGTGCGCCCGCGCTCAAAAGAGACGAGCTTCACGTCCCGAGCCCCGAGTTCCAGAACGTGCACGACCGTGGATGTCATCTTAATAGTTATCGACCTTCCTGTTTGTCATCCTGAGCGCACCCCTTGCGTTTGTCATCCTGAGGGCACCTCCCGTCGCCCGAAGGATCTCCCAGAGACCCTTCGCTTCGCTCAGGGTGACAGCGTTTGCGCGGGCGTCACTCCCTCCAGCTCAAAAACTCCGTGGGCCCGACGACGGTGAGCGTCACGTCATCGAGCGCCGCAGATCTGGGCGCCGTCGTGGTCATGATGCTGCGAAACTCGAAACCGTAGATGAAACTGCCGTCCGACCGCTCGAGCGCGGGCAGCCCCGGGCCGATCGACACGCCGTCCGGATTGGGCTCCAAGACCAAGAGCGGCCGGCCCGAGCCGTAAAGCGCCGTGATGGCCGTGGAATTCGTGCGCTGCGCCGGGTCGGTGAAGTCGGAGGCGGCCACGTAACCCACGAATGCGTTCGAGGGATTGGCGCCGGCATTCTGGTCCACCACGTAATGAAATTTCAAGAGGGTGGCACTGCCATCCTGGAGGCCCGAATACGTGAAGGCGCCCAGGTCGGGGCGCGGAAAAGCGGTGTAGACGTAGGGCACGCGCATCCTCTTCGCAAAGCGGCCGCGGTTCGCCAGGATGCGCACGTCATCCCAGGCCGGCTGGGAGGCGTTGGCGCGAAGCGAAAAAGTTCCCACCGACCTCAGGTCCATGCCGGACAACGACAGGACCTGCCCATAGCCCGTGCCGGAGTTCGTCTCATACGTCCCGTTGGCGCTTGCGCCCGACTTGCGAATGAGGAAACGATACGACTTGAGGCGGCTGAAGGCGGACGCTTGCTCGACGCGCGGCTCGCTGTACGCCGGAGGCCAGGCCACGAGCACGCGCGCGCGCTCGACCGCGAGCGGGCCGCGCAGCAGGAAGGGATAGCTCTGGGCATTGGGATCGGTTTCGATGGTGACCTCCGCGCCGTCGGCCGGGCGGACATGGACCACTTCGTAACGGTTGGGATTGTCGGAGCGGGGCACGTACTTGTTGCCCCGGTTAGAGACATAGGCGGTACGCAAGCCGTTCACCTCGTCGCGGAAATAGTGCACGTAGCCCACGTCCTCGAAGCCGCGGCCCGGCGGGTCCCCGGGATTGACGCCGGGCGCGTCGCCGGCATTGGTGGCCGTGGTGCGCCGGCTGTCAAAATTCGTGGCGCGCGCGTAGAACGCGAGGTTTGCGGTGTCGAAGGCATTCAGGCCGGGCGCCGTCTGGGCCGCAATGAACGGCTGGCTGTGCGGCCAGGCCGTCCAGCGCGTCACGTTGATCATGTCGTGCCGACCGCCGCCGAAGAAGCTCTTAATATAGAAGGGCAGCCCGAGGAAAAACTCCTGGTAGGAGTCCGTCGGCTTCGGCGGGTTGGTCTGGACAGAGCCCTCGTAATTCGCGAAGAGCTCATTGTCCGCGTCGTCTCCCGGATAGCCGCCCGAGTCGAGCGAGGCCGAGCCCACGCTGCCGATCCCTCCGTACTGAGGCCAGCCCCCGACATTGCGAAGCTCGGCCACGATGAGGGCGCCCGAGGTGGGGTCGACGTAGGCGTAAGGCCGGTGGAGCCACACGGTGCGGCTGAATCCGGTGTCCTCGTCGAAGTTGTCCCAGAATCCACTCTTTACGGCGTTGAGCACGGCCCGGTAGGCAAGATTCGATCGCCCCTCCGGATCGCTTCCCCCCGAAAAACCTGCGCTGTAGCCGGCCGGCCCCTGGTCGTCCGCCTCGTCGATGGGCGCGGAGTCGAGCCAGGTCGCGCGCATGTAGGCCGCCGGGTCCAGGAACGAGTTGCCGTTGAAATCTCCCTCGCCCGGGTCGGCTGAGTCGCCGTCGAGGTTCAAGTCCTCGTCGGCAAAGTCAGACTTCAGGGTGTGCATCAGGACATCCGAGACGCGCACGGTGGTCTGGAGGCGCTTCTGCGCCAGCTTGCGGCCGAAGAATCCGTTCACCTCGGCACTCACTTCCACAGAATAGATGCCGCCGCCGTGAAATGAGAGCTCGGTTGAGAACGTAGCGGGCTTGATGCGGTTGGGGTCGAACGCGCGGCGGGCGAGCGCGGCATCGGTCGCCGAAAGCTGAGCCGCCGCGAAGGCGTTGAACTCCGCGCGGGTGTTGAAGGGCACGGGGGAAGCGGCCTGCGTGCGGCCGAGGATGGCATCCGCAAAGGCCGAGGCGGCGCCCCCCAGGACCGGCTGAAGGACACTGAGGAGCACGGGGCGAGACGCCGTGTTGACATTGACGGGCGCGCGCGGCGAACTTCCCGACACCGTCACGGCGCCCCCGGCGCCCAGAGCGTTCACGGCCTTCGCATCCGCCCAAGCCTGCAGCGTGAGGTAATCCTTGGCGCTGTCGTAGAGCGCCTGCGTCATGCCCGGGACGCCGAAAAGCTCTTCCTTGGCCCTGAAGCGAGCTCCGGGCAGCGTGCTTCGGTACGCCACGATCGCAGGGCCCCGGCCCGCGAGGCCGGGCACGCCGTTGAGGATTGAGGCGAGATTGGGGTTGCGGTCATTGACGTGAACCAAGCTTGCCGCGTCGAGAATCTTGAAGGTGAGCGTCGCGCGCACGGGACTCAGCCGCGCTGCGCTTGCCGCGCCGATCAGAACGTTGGTCGTGCCCGTGACGCTCGAAAGGGACGCGCCCGCCAGGCCGGTTGTGAGCGGGGTCGCAGGGCTTGAGCGAAACGCCCAGTTCGCGCTCCACGATCCCGTCACTTTCTTGCGCGCGCCGTCGGCGCCGAACTTGAGATGGTGTAGGGCGACATGCGCCCCGCCCCGCGCCATCCACTTGGCGCGCACGCGGTTCTCCTGCGAGAGCACAATCGAAAGTTCTTCGCGCAGGCCGGCCGCCACGAAGCCGGCGAGAAGCAGGAGGAGCACGAGCGTGGCGAGTGAGACGATCATGAGGAGCCCGCGCTCGTTACGCTGACGCAGCAATCTTGACGGTGGTCTTGAAAAGTCTCGTCTGGTTCGCATTTTTAGGGTTGCTCACGACGAGCCGGATTTCCACAAGGTCCGGCAAGCCGTCGGGGGTTTTTAAAGTGCCGAGTTTGGAATAATTCGCTGCGCTCATCGAGCGCCGCGAGTCCCACGCCGCGGCAGGCGTTCCGCTCTCGAAGGTGAACGCGCCGGCGGCGCTCGTTCGGTAATGATAGCGCACTTGAAAATCCTCGACACTCGCGGCCAGCGTCTCGTCGGTTGAGCCCTCGCCTCCGGGGGTCCCGTCGGGCACCGCATGGGTCGAGGTGGACACCTCGCGCCGGCGCAAGAGTTTCCCGTTTGCAAGCCGAAGCCCGAGCTCCTCGACCCCTCCCGCGGCGACGACATTGAAGTCCACCTGGTCGGCGGCTCCCGCTGCGCCATCCGCGCCCACGAGAAAAAACAGGTGCGCCGGATCCTCCAAGGGATCGGCAGGCACGAAAGCCCGCTCGAGATCCTCCGCCACCTTGGCTAAGGCCACCGAGCCGTTGTTGATGAAGTCCATCGAACCCCGCGCGCGCGAGTAGGCCTTGAGCATCTGATCAAAGATGTAATAGAGGCTGCCGGCCAGGAGCGCGAGAATCGCCGCCACAAGCACAAGTTCCACAAGCGTGGAGCCGCTACGACTTCGCATGGGGCGCCATCTTCGCCAGATAGGTGCTGAAGTGGCTCTCGCGCGTGCGGCCGAGCCTTCCCAGCCACGTCACTCGCAAGTTGATTTTGTAGAGCGTGTCATGGGTTGTGCTCACCAATCGGGGGTTGCTTGCAAACGCGCCGCTGTAATCCGCCTGCCAGACCAGATCCTGGCCCAGGGCGGCTTCGCGGGAGGCATAAAACCGGTAGTCCGGAAAGTCGGGGTCTTGCGCGAGTTGGACCTCCGTCCCCGGCGCCGTGAGAAGCGTCGCCGCATGCGAAAATCCTTTGGCCTCGAGCTTGGCCAGCTCGCCGTCAGCCAGCAAGGCGGCCACCGCGCGGCCCTCGGCCGTGGCAAGTTCCCCGAGCCCGAATGTGAGGAGAGGATAAAGGAGGATGACGCCGATCCCAAAAATCGCCAGCGCCGCCATCATCTCAATGAAGGTAAACCCCGATAACCGAGGGACAGTCCCTCGCATCCCCGTACGAGTCAAGGACTTAAGAGCACCTAACAAAGTTGGTCGCATGATCTTGACTCATCTCGTGGGGACGGAGCTGCCTCAACAGATTGCTACTGAACGCGTTGGGAGGAACCGTCCCTAAATTGTGGCGGAGCCGGAGTGGGCGCCGACCGTGATCACGCGCGCGGCGCGCGGGCTCCCCTTTTCCTTCACCTCGATCGTGGCGGAGCTGCCGCTTTGCACCTTTCCTTCCGAGGTGAAAACCACCTGGGCCGGGGCGCTCACCACAACGCTCTTCGGCCATTGGAACGTGGCCACCTGCACCGTGGAGGCGCCGACCTGTTCCAAAGCGCACAGGCGTCCGGCCGTGTCAAATCTCACTTGAACCGTGGCCTCTTGCGAGAGGGCTTCCTGGCGCGCGCGCGCCAGCAGATTGCGGATCTCGTAAACGGTGCCCTCGAGCTCGCGGCCCTTCTGAAATTGAGGAAGCCAGAGCGACACCGCCGTGGCCAGCAGGATCACGATGCCGATCACGACGAGAAGTTCGACGAGCGTCACGCCCCCTCGACGCTTCAACACGCGCGCTTCAGCCTCCGGCGGAGCCGCTCGTCGAGAAGTTAGTAATGTCATCGGCCACGTCAGCGCTCGGGCCGTCCGATTTGATGTCAAATGTCATCGGATTATGCGACGGCGGCGTGGTGGTGGCGTCCGCATCCAGAGCCACGTCGATCTGGTAGGCATCGTCCCAGGGATCTACAAACGCGCGCGTGGAACCGAAATCGTCGGCCTTCAGCATCAAATAGGGCCCGTTCCACTCGTTGCCGAACGTGCTGCCGATGTAAGAGCCGTCGGCGCGCGAGAGGCCGGTGAGCTGCTCGGTGATGAATGCATTCGAGGACTCGTGCGTGGCCGCGCCCGAGCCGGGATACGCCCCCATGTCCAACTGGTAGGCGCTCAGAGCGGACTCGAGCGCGGCAATCTGCGCCTTGGCCTTGCCGATCCGCGCCCTCTGGCGGGCGATGGACCCGCCGGCCGCAATCAGCGTGGCCAGAATCGCAATCACCGCCAGCACCGCCAACAGCTCCACAAACGTAAACCCCCCCCTCGACCTGACGCGGCCGCGCGCGGGGGACGGAGCAGATCTGTTCGACACCGCACGCTTACTACGCAACCCGTTCGAGGCAGCTCCTGAGCCGTCGCGGCGGCCACGGATGGCCGACGCAGGCGAAGGCGCAGGGAGCCTCGTTTCAGGACAGAAACGAGGCGCCCGGTGCCGAGAACGGGTTGCGTAGTAAGCGTGCCCGTTCAGCTCACACACTGCTGAGACTCTCGATGAGAGAGACGAGCGGCAGAAAGAGAGCAATCACGATGAACCCCACGACCACGCCCAGGATCATGATCAAGATGGGCTCCAGCAGGCTCGTCAGCACCGAGAGCGTCAGGTCGATTTCTTCATCATACTTGTCCGCGATCCGAAGCAGCATCTCGGCGAGCGTGCCCGTTTCCTCGCCCACGCGCACCATGTTGGTCACGACCGGGGGAAAGATGTCAAACGCCCCGAGCGGGCCCGAGATCCCCTCGCCCTCGCGCACGCTCCCGCGCACGCTTTCAACGGCTTTCGCGTAGACCAGATTGCCGCAGGCGTCGCGCACGACGGCCAGGGTGGTGAGGATCGGCACGCCGCTCTGGCTCAAGGTGCCGAACGTGCGCGCAAAGCGCGACACCGACACCTTCGCAAACAGCGGGCCCACGACAGGGAGCTTCAGCTTCCACGCATCGAATCGGTAGCGCATGGACGGGATGCGATTGAGAAATCTCAGGAAGGCGACGAGCAAGATGCCCCAGGCGATGAGAAGGTACCATCGCGTGCGCAGGAAGGTGCTCACGTTGAAAAGCACGAGGGTCGCGGCCGGCATGGGCGCGCGGAAGTCCTCGAAGATCACGAAAAACTTGGGGATCACGAAGGCCACCAGGAACGTGACCACCCCGAGCGCGAAGCAGAGCACAAGCGTGGGATACGTGAGCGCAGCCCGCACCTTGGCGCGAAGCTGGGCGGACTTCTCCAGGAAGTAAGCCAGCCGCGTCAGCACCTTGTCGAGCACCCCGCCCACCTCGCCGGAGTTCACCATGTTGACACTCATGACCGAGAAGACGCGCGGATGCCGGCGCATGCCCTCGGTGAGCGTGCTCCCACCCTCCACGTCGAGGCGCATGGCTTCAATGACCGCGCGCATCTCTCGGCTCGTGGCCTGCCGCTCTGTAATCGCCAGGGAACGCACAATCGGGATGCCCGCCGCAATGAGGCTCGCGAAATCGCTCAGGAAGGGCACCAGGTGCTTCGCCCCCACACGCCCCCGGAGACCCAAAAACCTGCTCAGGCGCCGCTCCCCGGGCCTGCGTTCCGCAGGCTTGGTGCGCTCAGCGGCCGCAGCCGAGGCGACCTCGTAGACGCGCACCGGGTAAAGCTCCATGGCCCGCAGCTTCGCGAGCGCCGCCTTCTCAGACTCGGCCGGGATGGAACCCTGCGCCGAGCTTCCGGATCGATTCAGGGCCTCGTAGGCAAAGTGCGGCATTAGACGTACCTCTGCGTCTCCCGGATCACTTCCTCCGGGGTCGTGACGCCCGATAAGATTTTCATGATGCCGTCGTCGCGAAGCGACTTCATGCCCTGCTCCTCCGCCAGGCGGCGGATGCGCACCGCCGGCGCGCGCTCCAGAATCAACTGGCGGATGGGATCGTTTAAAATGAGCAGCTCGCCGATGGCCGTGCGGCCGTGATAGCCGATGCCCCCGCAGCGCTTGCACCCCTTGCCGGCATGGAAGGGGCGCTCCCCCACGAGCTCGGCTGAGAGGCCCAGTTCGCGCACGAGGTCCGCCGTCGGGCGATAGGGCTCGCGGCAGGCCGCGCAGATCTTGCGAACGAGGCGCTGGGCCAGAACCGCCTCCAGCGAAGAGGTAATCAAAAACGGCTCGATGCCCATGTCTAGGAGGCGCGTGATCGCGCTCGGCGCGTCATTGGTATGAAGGCTTGAGAACACGAGATGTCCCGTCAAAGACGCCTGCACCGCGATCTGCGCCGTTTCCTCGTCGCGGATTTCGCCCACCAGCACGATGTCGGGATCCTGGCGCAGGATGGAGCGCAGGCAGCGAGCGAAATCCAGCTCAATCTTCGGGTTCACCGGCACCTGAACGATGCCATCGATCTCGTACTCCACGGGATCCTCGGTCGTGATGATTTTCACGCCCGGCTTGTTGATCTCGGAGACGGCCGCGTACAGCGTCGTGGTCTTGCCCGAACCGGTGGGCCCGGTCGTGAGCACGATGCCGTTGGGCCGGAGGATGAGCTGCCGAAGCTCGGAGAGGAGATCCCGGCTCAAGCCCAGGTGCTCCAAATTCAGCGCCACGCTCGAGCGATCGAGCAGCCGCAGCACCACGCTTTCGCCGAACGCCGTGGGAAGGGTCGAGACGCGCACGTCCACCGTGCGGCCTCCCACCTTGATCTGCATGCGCCCGTCCTGCGGCAGCCGCCGCTCGGCAATGTCGAGGCCCGCCATCACCTTGATGCGCGAGGTGATGGGAAGGGCAAGCGACTTGGGCGGCGCCTCAAGCTCATAGAGCGTGCCGTCCACCCGGTAGCGGATCTTAAACTCGTGCTCAAAGGGCTCGAAGTGGATGTCCGAGGCCTGGTCCTTGACACCCTGCACGAGAATCAAGTTCAGGAGTTTGGTGACGGGCGCCTGCTGCGCGAGCTCCTTCAAGGACACTGTGTCGAGATCCTCGGCTTCGAGGCCGAAGCCCGTGCGCTCTTCCTCCCGCATTTCGTCCACCACGTCGCGAAGGGAGGCGTCCTGGGCGCCGTAATGCGTCTCGAGGAGCGAAGCGATCTCGGAGGCCGCCGCCAGGATGCCCCGCACGGGCACGCCCAGCCGGAAGCGCAGGTCGTCGAGGATCCGCAGGTTGCCCGGATCCGCCATCGCCACGCTGAGTGAGCCGGCCTCAAAGCCGACAGGCACCACGCGGTAGATCTTCGCCAGGCGCGCCGGAACTTTAGCGATGATCTCCGGGGCAATGGGGCCGCGGATCAAGCGCCCCCCGCCGGGCGGGCGCTCAAGGCGGTCCGCCAGGATCCGCTCGATCTCCTCGGCTTGGAGGAGCCCCATGTCCACCAGAACCTCGTTCAAGGGCTTGCCGAGCGTCTGCTGGAGGTCGAGCGCGCTCGAGAGCTGGCGCTCGCTTAAAACGCCGCGCTCCAAGAGCAGCTTGCCTAAAAGTTTCGTTTTCTCAGGACTCATGATCGCTTTACACCACCCATTTCTTCTTAGCCGGCTCAGCCGCGCCCGCGGCCGTGCTCGCCCCCACCGCCGGGGCTGCCGGCGCGGGGCCGCCCTTGCCGCCCTTCGCGTGAGCGAAGACCTGCGCCTGGATCGCCACCTGCTCGGGATCATACGCAAACGTCATCATGCTCTCGTAGGAGATGGCACCCTTGCCGTAGAGGTTCAGCAGGCAAGTGTCCATCGTGATCATGCCGTACTTGGCGCCCGTCTGGATGTCGGAGGTGATCCGGTAGGTCTTGTTTTCGCGGATCAGGTTCGCGATCGCGGGCGTCGTGATCATGATTTCAAACGCGCAGATGCGGCCCACCCGGTCGGCGCGCGAGATCAGCGCCTGCGAGACCACGGCGATCAGGGACGTGGACAACTGCGCGCGGATCTGCCCCTGCTGGTGCGTGGGAAAGGCGTCCACGATGCGGTCCACGGTTTTCGCCGCGCCCGTGGTGTGCAGGGTGCCGAACACCAGGTGCCCGGTTTCCGCGGCCGAGATGGCCGCCTCCATCGTCTGCAGATCGCGCATTTCGCCCACGAGAATGATGTCGGGATCCTGGCGCAAGGCCTTCACCAGCGCCTCGCCGAAGGACTTCACGTCCACGCCCACCTCGCGCTGGATCACGATCGATTTCTTGTGCTCGTGGTAAAACTCGATCGGGTCCTCAACCGTGATGATGTGGCAGGCGCGGTTCTCATTGATCCAGTTCACCATGCTGGCCAGGGTCGTGGACTTGCCCGACCCCGTGGGCCCCGTGCACAGAATGAGCCCCCGCGGGCGCTTGAGCAGCTCCACAATGCGGTCCGGCAGGCCGATGTCGGGAAGCGAAAGCAGCGCGTTTGAGATCTGGCGCATGACCAGGCCGTATTTGCCTTTCTGCTTAAACGCCGAGACGCGGAAGCGCGCCTTTTTTTCGTACGCGAAGCCGAAATCGACGCCGCCCACCTCCTCGATGCGCTGCCGGTGCGAATCCGAGGTCACGGCCTTCATGTACGCTTCCGTGTCAGCCGGCACGAGGACCGTTTCGTCCAGGGACTCCAGCTCCCCGTGAATGCGAAGCGACACCGGGCGGCCCACCTCGAGGTGGATGTCCGAGGCCTTCTTCGTTACGCACGCTTCCAAGATCTCATTCATCGGTAGTGGCATGGTGGTCTCCTTTAGCGTCCTTACCTCAGGTCGGCTTGCGTGACCCGGTAGACCTCCTCCAAGGTGGTGAGCCCTGCGAACACCTTGCGCAATCCGTCCTCGCGCAGGGTGGTCATCCCGAGTTCGCGTGCGCGCGCGCGCACCTGCGTGCTCGAGGGCTTTTGATACACCATTTCACGAAGTTCGTCGGTCATCATCAACAGCTCAAAAATCGCTCGCCGGCCGCGGTAGCCCGTGAAACTGCACGCCTCGCAACCCTTGCCGCGCGCGAAGAGCCGCTCGCTCGGCGCCTCGAGCGTCAATTTGAGCGCTTCCAAGACCTCCCGGCTCGGCCGCTCGAGTGACTTACAAGCCGGGCAGATCAGGCGCACGAGGCGCTGCGCGAGGATCGCCTGGACACTCGAGGCCACGAGGTAGGGCTTCAAATTCATGTCGATCAGCCGCGTGATGGCGCCCGGCGCGTCGTTGGTGTGCAGCGTCGAGAACACCAGGTGGCCGGTGAGCGCGGCTTCGATGGCGATCTGCGCCGTCTCAAAGTCGCGAATCTCGCCCACGAGAATCACGTTGGGCGCCTGGCGCAGGATAGACCTCAGGCCCGCCGCGAACGTGAGCCCGATTTGGGGCTTCACCTGCACCTGGTTGACGCCCGACAGCTGGTACTCAATCGGGTCCTCCACCGTAATAATCTTTCGGCTGGTTCGGTTGATAACTGCAAGGGAGGTGTACAGCGTGGTGGTCTTGCCCGAGCCGGTGGGGCCCGTCACCAGGACGATGCCGTTGGGGATGCCGATCAGCTTGCGCCAGCGCTCCTCATCGTGCGACGAGAACCCCAGCTCATTCATCGGCAGGAGCAGCTGGTCGCGCGCCAGGATGCGCAGCACCACCGCCTCCCCGTGCACGGAGGGGATGGTGGAAACACGGAAGTCGATGTCGCGACCCAGGAGCTTCAAAGCAATGCGCCCGTCCTGAGGCAGCCGCTTCTCCGCGATGTCCAAATGCGCCATGATCTTGACGCGGGAGACCATCGCTTCCTGAAGCGAGCGCGGCGGGGGCGGCACCTCGTGCAGCACGCCGTCAATGCGGTAGCGCACGGCCAGCCGGTTCGACATCGGCTCGATGTGGACGTCGCTGGCGCGCCGCTTGAAGGCCTCCAAAATCAGGGTTTCCACGAGCTTCACCACCGGGGCATCAGGCGCGCGCAACTCGTCGTCCACGCCGCGCAGGGCGTTTCGGAGGCTGTCCGCCTGCGCGCCCGAGCGCTCCGCGATCTCCTCGCGCTTCTCGAGTGCCTGTGCGCCCACCCGCGCTTCGTAGTCCGCCAGTTTGGCCCGGATTTCAGTTTCGGGGGCGAGCGCCACGGATAGTTGCTTTTTCACGTACGAGCGGATGTGGTCGAGCGCCACAATGTTGAACGGGTCGGCCACCGCCACCGAGATCGAGCCGCCGTTCTCGCTCACGGGGATAAGACCGTAGCGCTTCATCAAATGAAAGGGGATTTTCTCCATCAAAGAATCCTGAATGCGAACGTGCGCCAGCTCGACGGAGGGCACGTCATATTGCGCGGCCAACGCGTCCACGATGTTCTCCTCGCGCACACACCCCAGCTTCCTCAAGATCTCGCCGATGCGCTCGCCCGTTTTTCCCTGCAGCAGCAGCGCGTGCTCGAGGTCACTCTGAGAGACACATCCCGAACTTTTCAGCAGCTCCCCCAGGAGCGCACGCCGTTTCATGACACGCCTTCCTTCGTGAGCGCAAGCGGGCGCGTGGGCGCCAGCTTGATGCCGTCGCGGGCCACGAGGGGCTCGATCTTCAGCGCCTCCACGCGCACGCGCGCCTGCTCGCGGCGGTACACCAGCACAAAACGCTCGCCCCGGTACAGGTGCAGGCCTTCCAGGCCCTCGCCCAGCGGGCAGCCCATGGCCTCCTCGCGCTCAAGCAGGTGCAGCACGTTGCGCACCCTGCGCGCCAGCCGCGCGGGAAGCTTGGCAAGCTCCTCGGCCACCGATGGCTCGATGTGGACGTCAAACTTCCTCATGCCGTTCAACTCAGGAAGACCTCCTCGATTTTCTTGCCCGGCCCGCCCTTGCCGAAGTACGTCTCGCCGGCCTTGAGTTGAGCCAAGAGTTCCCGGTCGGTCAGCACGCGGATGGTTTCCCGCAGGCTCTCGTAGTCTTCCACGCTCAGGAGCACCGCCGCCGGGCGGCCCTTTTTGGTGATCATGACGGTTTCGTCACGTTCTTGAACGCCCGAGACGAGCTCCAAGAGCTTTCCTTTCGCTTCCGTTACAGGTACCGTTTTCACTCCTTCTTCCTCCTTTGGAGCACAAAAGGCAGTCACTCCGCCCCAGGAGGACGCAGGCGCCCTCACGAGCCGACGAGACACCCTCTTTAGTGGATTCCTTTCGCCGTTACCCCGTCGAACCGGAATGACTACTTTTGTGGTCCAACTAAAAGTCTATCATACGGCAGGGGGGATGGCAAAACCGGGCGTGTAAAACTTCTGTAAGGGGGACGCTCAGGAGCCCTAAAGGGCCCGCGGGGGAGGATTTTAACTTAAGACATTACGCAGCAATGGTTTATGGACGGATGGTAAGCCCAATCAGCCGCCGCCCTCGTCACCGCCCCCGCCACCCGAATCCCCCTTCAGTTTGCTCAGGTCGATGCCGGCATCCGGGGCGGCAGGCGCGCCTGCCTGGTCCGTGCGGATCGAGCGGGCATGGCCCGCTACAAAAAGCACGTTGCGGGTGTAGGGCTTGGCAGTCGAGTGGTTGACGGCGGCGTCGGCCGCGAAGGCGGTGCCCGACGGAGAAGAGTCGGCGAGGTTCGG
>CAZPNG010000202.1:0-4402 GCA_964587845.1 uncultured bacterium
CAGCCCGCTACCGCGCCGATACTCGCGTCACCCACCACCGCACGCTCCCCAAGCGCGAAGCTTCCTACGCCGACTTCCCGCCTGACATGCATCCCGCTCTGAAGGCGGCGCTCGCCCGGCAAGGCATCGAGCACCTCTTCAGCCATCAGCGCGCGGCGGCGGACCTCATCGGCTCCGGCCGAAACGCCGTCATCGTCACCCCCACCGCCTCGGGCAAGACCCTCTGCTACACCCTGCCGGTCTTCGAGGCCATCCTGCAAGATCCGAACGCGCGCGCGATGTATCTCTTCCCCACCAAGGCGCTCTCGCAGGACCAGATGGACGAGGTGCACGCGCTCTCGGCCCACCTGAACGAGGAGCTTCGCTGCTTCACCTACGACGGCGACACGCCGCAGGACGCGCGCAAAGCCATCCGCTCCCGCGGGCAGATTGTCATCACCAACCCCGACATGCTGCACCAGGGCATTCTCCCCCACCACTCCAAGTGGCTCCAGTTTTTCGAGAACTTGAAGTTCATCGTGATCGACGAGATGCATTACTACCGGGGTGTGCTGGGGAGCCACTTCACGAACCTCATGCGGCGCGTCAAGCGCGTCGCGCGGTTTTACAGGTCCAACCCGCAGTTCATTCTCTGTAGCGCCACGATCAGTAACCCCCGGGAACTCGCGCACAACCTGATCGAAGAAGAGGTCGATCTGATCGCCGAATCCGGCGCGCCCGCCGGCGAAAAGCATTTCTTTTTCGTGAATCCGCCCATCGTCGATCGAGCGCTCGGGATCCGGGCGAACGCCTTGGCCACGGCTGCGGGCATTGCCCGCGACGCGATCTCGCGCGACCTTCAGACCATCACCTTCGCCACCTCGCGCCTGAACGTCGAAATCCTCGTCAAGTACCTCAAGGACGCGCTCGAGACGAAGCTTCAGGACGAGGGCTCGATCCGCGGCTACCGGGGCGGCTACCTGCCCGACACGCGCCGCTCGATCGAGCGCGGCCTGCGCGAGGGCCGCGTGCGCGGGGTCGCCACCACCAACGCCCTGGAGCTGGGCATCGACATCGGAGGCCTGGACGTGGCCGTGCTGGCCGGCTACCCGGGCACAATCGCCTCGACCTGGCAGCAGGCCGGGCGCGCGGGCCGCAAGACCGCGCAGTCGGCCGCGTTCCTGGTGGCGCGCTCCAATCCACTGGATCAATACGTCATTCAAAATCCGCAGTACTTCTTCAGCGCCTCCCCAGAACTGGGGCTTGTCAATCCAGACAACCTTTCCATTCTCGTCTCGCACGTGAAGTGCGCGGCCTTCGAGCTCCCCTTCCAGGACGGCGAGCCCTTCGGCCGCGAGAACCTGACCGAGATCCTTGAGTACCTCGAAAACGCCAAGGTCCTGCGCCACGCGGGCGGCAAGTGGCACTGGATGAATGACGCCTTCCCCGCCGATCAGGTGAGCTTGAGGAGCGTGAACCCCGAGAACGTCACGATCCACGATCTTTCGCAGGGCGGCAAACCGATCGCGGAGGTGGACCTCCCGAGCGCGCCTTTCATGGTCCACAAGGATGCGATTTACCTCTTGGAACAAGCGCACTACGTGGTCGAGCGCTTCGACTACGCTGAAAAGCAGGCCTATGTCCGGCCCTCAGAGGGCACCTACTACACCCAGGCGATCGACTCGCGCCACGTGCGCATTCTCGACATCTTCGAGACGCGCAGCGAGGGCCCCGCGAAGGTTGAGCGCGGCGAGGTGCACGTGCTGACGCGCATCTCGGGGTTCAAGAAGGTCAAGTTCTACACGCATGAAAACTTGGGGTACGGCAAAGTCGAATTGCCGGATCAGGAAATGCACACCACGAGTTACTGGTTCACCGTGCCGGGCCAGACGCTTGAAGCGTTGGGCCTGACCCGCGCCCAGGTCGTGAGCGGGCTTTTGGGCGCAAGCTACGCCATCCATCACCTCAGTACGCTCGCACTCATGTGCGACATCCGGGACATCCAGCGCTCGATCGGCGACCGGCAGGCCAAGTGGTTCCTCACCCAGGGCTTGAGCGGCCGCGGCATTTACACGCAGGCCACCGACGCCGAGATGCAGAAAGTCGAGCTCGAGTCTCTGGAGGCCTTCGAGCCCACGATCTTCCTCTTCGATAATTACCCGGGTGGCGTGGGGCTTGCGCCTGCGCTCTACGAGCGGCACACTGAGCTCCTGCAAAGCGCCCGCGATCTGATCGAGCGCTGCCCCTGTCCCCAGGGCTGCCCGTGCTGCGTCGGCCCGGTGCTTTCGCGCTCAAGCGAAAGCAAACCCATCGCCGTGCGGATCCTCGATGCCCTCATCAGTACGCCCTGATCTGGAAAGGCGCCCGCTCGCCGAGCGGCTGGCCGCGCTCTCAGGCGCGAAGGTCGAGGCCGCCCTCACGCGCAGGGTTGCGGCGCCCGGCGCGCTCGAGCAGGCCCTGGGCGGCCGATGGATCACCCGCCAACCGTTGCGCATTCTCGAGACCGCCACGGCCGTGCCGCTCGCCCACCGGCATGGCTCCTCAGCCCTGCGCGGCTGGATTGCGGAAAGCTACGAGGGCCTGGCGCTCGTCGCGGCCGAGAGCGCGGCCGCCGGGCTGGATCCCCGCAAGACGGTGTTCCTCGACACGGAAACCACGGGCCTGGCGGGCGGCATGGGCACGGTGGCCTTCCTGATCGGGATCGCGTGGCTCGAGGAGGAGACGTTTCGCGTCGAGCAGCTTTTCATCGAGGACTACCCCCACGAGCCCCTGCTTCTCGAGCGGCTCGCCGAGCGCCTGCGCCGGTTTAAGGTCCTCGTGACATTCAACGGCAAGGCGTATGACAAGGACATCCTCGAGGCGCGCTTCGCGCTCCACAAGCTGACGAGCCCTTTCGATCATTTGCTGCATTTGGACCTGCTTCATGCCTCCCGGCGCGTGTGGAAGGATTCGCTGGCCGACTGCCGCCTCAGGTCGATCGAGGAAGCCCTGCTGGGCCTGCGACGCTCGGGTGACATTGCGGGCGCGGACATCCCGCAAGCATACTTCGACTTCCTGCTGCAGGGGGAGCTCTCCCAGATGCCCCGCATCCTCGAGCACAACCGGCTGGACCTGTTGAGCCTGGTGGCTCTGGCCGCGCGCTTGAACGCGCTCTACCACGCGGGCTCTGCAGCGCACGAAAAGGCCTCCATTGCACGCATCCTCTATTCGCGCCGCGAGATCCACAAGGCCCTGGAGTGGTTTGAAGCGAGCCTCGAGGGTCCGGCCTCCAAGGAATTGCGCCGCACGGCCCGCAAGCACTATTCGCTCTGCCTCAAATCCGCCGGGCGCACGCAGGAGGCGGCGGCCGTTTGGGAGGAGCTCACCCGCGAGAGCCGGTACTTCGACCCGCTGCCGTTCGAGGAGCTCGCCAAATACTACGAGCACCGCGTCAAGGACTTCGGGCGCGCCCTCGAGGTCACGCAAGAAGCGCTGCGCAAGATCGCGAGCCAGAAGTCTTTTGCCGCGCTGGGAGATCCCCATGTGGAGAAGCGCTTCTTAGTGCGGCGCGCGCGCCTGGCGCGAAGAGCGCGTCAACCGGCAAGGCTGCTCCCATGAATACTGCCGCCCTCGATGCCCTCTGGTTTGAGGCCCCCGGCTTTGCCGAAGAGTTGGAGGCCCGCGGCCTCGAGGAAGACTTGAAACGGCTCGTGCGGGATTTCGCCGAGCAGGGCTACGTGGTGATTGACCCACAGATCCCTGACTTCGACCGCCTCGCAGACCGCATCACGCGCGGCCTTACCGGAAGATTCGGCCGTTCGGACCGGATTCAAAACGCCTGGACACGCCTGCAGCAGGTGCGTGAGATCGCCACGGCCCCCCGGGTGATTGAAATCCTGCGGGCACTCTACGGGCGCGAGCCGGTCCCCATTCAGACGCTCAATTTCCGCAGGGGCAGCGAGCAACCCCCGCACAGTGACACCGTTCACTTTCACACCCGCCCACCCGGATTTCTGTGCGGCGTGTGGGTCGCCCTGGAGGACATCCATCCGGACAGCGGGCCGCTGCGCGTTTACCCGGGGAGCCAAAAGCTGCCGGCTTTTACGCTCACAGACTTGGGACTCGAGGCGTCGAGGGAAAACTACCCTTTCTACGAAGCGTTCGCCAGCGACATGACCTGGGCGCTTTCCTTTCCCGCTCATCAGGCGATCCTGCGCAAGGGGCAGGCCTTGATCTGGGCGGCCAACCTGCTGCACGGCGGCTCGGCCGTTCAAGACCGGGCGCGATCCCGCCACAGCCAGGTGACGCACTACTTCTTCGAGGACTTCCGCCTCTACACGCCCATGCACTCCAACCCGGATCCCCGCCGCACGGCTGAACGAGTCCCCGCCGACATCAGGGCCGGGAAGACCCCTGCCCGGCCGCGCCTGTTGAGCATGCTTTG
>CAZPNG010000203.1:0-4415 GCA_964587845.1 uncultured bacterium
GGGGTTCTTGTAGAGGTCCGGGTAGACGGTGGGTTGAAGGATATAGTCCAAGACGGATTTCTTGCTGACTTCCTTGGTGCGGAAGGAGCCCGGGTCGTCGAGCACTTCGCCGTCGCGGTTGCCGAGGATGTTGGTGGAGTACCAGCCCTGAAGGCCCAGCAGCCGGGCCTTCAGGGCTGGGGCAATCACCGTTTTGAGGAAGGTTTGCCCGCTCTTGAAATCTTTGCCGCAAATGGGCACGCGCCGCTCGCGCGCCAGCTCCATCAGGGCGGGGACATCCACGGTGAGATTGGGCGCCCCGTTGGCGAACGCGACCCCTTCTTGTATGGCTGCGTACGCGTAGATCATGCTGGGCGCGATGGCGCGGTCATTCGCGTCGAGGGCTTTTTCGAACTTCTTGAGACTTGCGTGCGCGGGCCCCGGCTCATGAAAGGTCTCGGTGGAGGCGCACCAGACCATGACGCAGCGCTCCAGCTTGTGACTTTGACGGAAAGCGCGAATGTCCTGGCGCAGGGCCTCGGCCCAGGCGCGCCGGGACTTGCCTTTTTTGACGTTCGGCCCGCTCAGGTTCTTGACGTAGCGCTGCTCGAAGACCGCCGGCATGGGCTTGATGGATTCCAGTTCCTTGCGAACCATAGCGAGGTGGGCGGGCTCCAGAACTTTGGCCTTGCAGGCCGCCTCGTAGGCGTTGTCGGGGAAGATGTCCCAGGCGCCGAAGACAAGATCGTCGAGATCCGCCAGGGGGACGAGCTCTCGGATTGGGATCGTGCGGTTCTCGGTGCGTTTGCCCAGCCGCGCTGTGCCCATCTGCGTGAGGGAGCCGATCGGCAGGGCCTGGCGCTTGCGCGCGAGCTCGACGCCCGCAATGAACGTGGTGGCCACGGCGCCCAGGCCCGGCAACAGCACGCCAAGCTTGCCCCGCACTGGTTTAATGTGAGCGTTTTTGCGAACCAGCATGGAAGTTCCCCGAAGGAGCGAACAAGCTACCACAACTGTGCTTCAAAAGCAACACGAGCACACGCACAAAAGGTACCTGGTACCTTTTGAGTTTGACTGGGGGCTAGTCTTTGCGGGCGCCGCCCGTTTCCTTCCAGGTGTGCAGGATGCGCTGGAAGACCGTGAGGTGGGAGGTAATGGCGAGGAACCAGAGGACGGGGATGAAGAGATTGAGGATCGCGCCGGCGGCGATCAGCAGGATGCGCTCGGCGCGCTCGATCAAGCCCACGTCGCAGCGCGCGATCAGGTTCTCGGCGCGCGCCTTTGCGTAGCTCGTGAGGAGCGAGCCCAGGATGACCACCAGCACCAAAATGACGTGCGGGATGTTCCCGGCGCGGGCGTAGTAAAGCAACCCTCCGGAAAGTACAAAAAAATCGCTGTAGCGGTCGGCCACCGAATCGGCAAACGCGCCGAACGCCGAGACCTTGCCGGAACTTCGCGCCAGCGCTCCATCCAGCATGTCGCAAAATCCCGCGGCGAGCAGCGCGATCCCCCCGCTCAAAAAGTGTCCGTACGCGAGCAACAGGGCCGCCACGACGGTCACCGCCAGGCCGGTGAACGTGAGCTGGTTGGGATGCACGCCGGCGCGGGCAAGAAAAGCAGCGGTCGCCTCCAGGGGCGCCTTCAGTTTTGGGTAAACCATCCCTCGCAACATGGCGAGAGTATAGCATAGCAAGACCGGGCATGATAGAATACCGCCTCCTTATGCCAACCCCTGTGCCGGTGCCCCTGGAGCGCGTTTCACTCGACACGTTCAAGAAGCTTGAGCTTCGGGTGGCCGACATCCTGGAGGTCCAGCCGCACCCGAACGCCGACCGGCTGTGGGTCCTCACGATCCGCGTGGGTGAGGCCTGCAAGCAGGTCGTGGCCGGCATACGCGGGCACTACGACGCGCAAGCGCTCGCCGGCAAGTCCGTCATCGTGGTGAACAACATTGAACCGGCCGTGATCCGCGGGGTGGAATCGCAGGGGATGTTGCTTGCGGCATCCAGCGGGGAAGTGCTTTCCCTCATTGTTCCCGAGCGGCCGATGGCCTCGGGGAGCCCTATCCGATAGCCCGGCCATGGCCGTCGTCAGACCGTTTCGAGCCATCCACTACAATCCCGACAAGGTCAAGCTCGAGGCCTCGATCGCGCCCCCCTATGACGTGATCTCCCGCACGCACCAGGGGGAACTTTTCCGCCGCGACCCTCACAACATCGTGCGCCTGATCCTGGGCAACGGCCTACCCGCCGAGATCGAGGGCAACGACTGGTACGAGCGCGCGTACCATTACCTGGAAAAGTGGCGAGAAGAAAAAGTTCTGATGCAGGACGCGCGGCCGGCCTTTTACCTGCTCGCGCAGGCCTATCGGAACCCGGAGACCGAAGAGGAGTTGGAGCGCATGGCTCTCTTGGGGCTGCTGCGCCTGGAGCCCTTCGTCAAAAAGGTGGTTCTGCCGCACGAGCGCACCCACTCGCTTCCCAAAATCGACCGCCTCAATCTCATCCGCAGCGTGCGCGCCAATTTCTCGTCGATCTTCTGCCTGTATGAGGACACGGGAGCGGTGATGAAGCGGATTTCCGAGCTCTACCGGGGGCAGAAGCCCTGGGCGAAAGTCCGCGACGACCAGGGTGTTTTGCACACCGTGTGGCGTATCAGCGACGCGAGCGCCATCGCGGGCATCCAGCAGACCTTTCAGCGCAAGACGCTCCTCATTGCGGACGGCCACCACCGTTACGAAACCGCGCTCACCTATGCGGAGGAGCGGCGCCGGCATGGGGACGGGAGCCTGCAGCCGCACGATTTCGTGCTCGTGTCCCTGGTGAATGTCGATGATGCCGGGCTTCTGGTGCTCCCCACGCACCGCGTGGTGCACGGGGTGGCCCACTTTTCCCGCGAGAGTTTTCTCGAGGCCCTCGAAACCCACTTCCGGCTCAAGCGGTGCAAGCCCAACGAGCTCTCGGCGCGGCTGCGGGGCGAGAGCGAGAAGACCCGGGCCTTCGGCGTTTACCTGGGCCTCAACCAGTCGTTCCTGGCGACCCTGGCGGACGCCCAGGCGTACGCGCGCGTGATGCCGCGTTCCAAGCCGCGCGCTTGGCGCGACCTCGACCTGGCGTGCCTCGAGATCATCGTGCTTCGCATGATCCTGGGCATTGAAGAGGAGAAGCTCGAGCAAAAACTCTTCTACACGCGCTCGACGCGCGAGGCGTTCTCGAAGGTGGACGCCGGCGAGGGCCAGGTGGCCCTCATCGTGCGCCCCACGCCCGTGCGCTTGGTGAAAGCCCTGGCGCGCGCCCGCGAGCTCATGCCCCAGAAATCCACGTACTTCTACCCCAAGTTTCCCTCCGGGCTCGTCATTTACAGCCATGAAGCTTGACGCGGGACCGGCGCTGCCGCTGCCAAGTCCCCGAAGGTCGACAGACCGGAGGTGGGGGCCCCCGCTACCGGCTCGGAGGGTTCTTGAGGTTGTTCGGCTGGCTTTTCAGTCATCTCCTCCGCCGCCGGCTCTCGGGACTCCGAGACTTGCTCCCCTTCCAACACCACGTCGGGCTCCAGAACCTCGTGGGCGGCGGGGCCCGCTACGTTGATGCCGAGCGCAAGCAGCACGGCGGACTTCTTCAGGGTGGAAATCACGAAAGCCAGGAAGCCCACGCCAATCCACCAGCCCACGATGGCGGTCGTGACCCAGACGCGCTTCCAAATCCGGCCGCGCCGTTCGGTTCTCCGGGCTCCGCGCTGGCGGATCATTTCCTCGACTGCAGCAGAAGTCACCCCGGGGACATCCCGGCCGCTGCGGGCGGAGGCAGCGCGCCCGCTTCCTGACGCGAGCGACCCGAGGTCGATGGACTCGCCCAGTTTCACACGGAAGCTCAGGAAGTCGTTGACGCTGCCCGGCGTCACGATGTGGCTTTCGGAATCGGCAGCCACCGGCACATGCTCACGCGTCTCGTCTTCGAACAAATCCCGCCACGCGATGAAGACTGAGAAGTCTTTCGCGCTCTTCTCGTGCTCTTTCTCGTAGGCGGCGAGATAAGGGTTCGCCGCCGCCGCTTCAAGCGCCTCCGCCACGTCGGCAAACCGCTGGAACCGCACGGCAAGGTTCCTGTGCTTCGCCCTCAGCACAATCTCCGTAAGCGCGTCTTGCACGAAGCCAAAGCCCGGCGGGCGGGGCGGGAGGTTCCGGCTGGCATCAAACAGGCGCTTGAGAGTCTTACCGAAGCTGTAGATGTCCATCTGGCGCGTGCGGGGCAGGTCTGGATTGAGCCGTAATTCGGGGGCGATATATCCCCGCGTGCCCGTGAGTTCATCCTGCGGCGCGCCCAGAACGGTGGAGAGCCCGAAATCCACGGCGTACACTTCCTCCTCGTCATTCCACAAAAGATTTGAGGGTTTGATGTCGCCGTGGTGAACGCCGAGCTCATGCATGCGTTCAAGGA
>CAZPNG010000204.1:0-2841 GCA_964587845.1 uncultured bacterium
GACGGGGACCGTTATCAGGTCGACGACGAGATGATTCTGCGATACGACCCCGAGTCGGACCGCTACCTGAGTGAAGAAGAGGAGCTGGAAGAAGCGCCGGCAGTTGACATGCGCCTTGAGGCACTCCGGCTTGCGGCTGAAGCGTTTCGGGGCCGCCGGGGCGTTCAAAAGGAACTCGCCCGGCAGCCGGGAGCGGATGCCGGAGCGGTCCAGGACGTGCGCGCAATCGAGCGTGATCTTGGCGGGCTCAAGGGAGTCCTAGATGCGATGCGCGAACCTCTCAGGGAATTGCGGGATGAGGAGTTCCGGGAACTCGACTCGATGGACGTGCACGCGGACGAGATTCCCGGGGCGCCGACGGAAGCCGAACTTGCGGAAGCTTCCTACATTGATGGTACGGGAAGCCGCAAGAGCCGCAACATGCCGCATTACCGGATGACGGCTGAAGAATATGTGCGCCGTTACATCCTCTTTCCCTTCGAGGAGCGGTTGGCCGCGATGCGCGAGACCTTCCTGGTCCACCGCGACTCGGTTCGGGAGGGCGAGCCGATTGCCGCCACGCTGCGGGCGTTTGCGGAGCAAAACCTGCGCCACGCGCGCCTGCGCCTCAAGAAGCGTGCCCAGCGGCTCCGCCGAACCGGCGATCTTGACGAAACGGATCGCGGGCGAGCCATTGATCACCTCCGAACGCTGAGCGGGATTCTTTCCCAGATTCAAGGAGCGATGATTCTGGAGCACCCGCACACCGATTTTGAGGCCTTCTTGAAAGAGGCCCGAGCGTGGATTGAATCCCCCCAAACTTCGCGCAAGCCGCGCCTGGTGCGTTTCAAACTCACGGACCGCAAGTCGCGCCTGTACCTCATGACCGTGACCAAGACCCTGCCGCCCGCGGGCAAGTCTAAAGAGGGGACGCGCAAGCAGGTCAAGTTTGAGCTGCAATTTGAGAAGGCCTATCGCGGCAAGGCCCTGATCTTGGAAAGTGACTACGCGACGACTGATCCCAAGCTCCAAGTGATCCGCGTGTATCAAGATCGCGTGGCGGCCGACCATTACCTGTGCACGTTTGTCATTCAGCCCGATCAAGGTGTTTTCCGAAGCAACCAATACATCCGCCTGGAGGAGGACCGCTCCTTCACGCACCCGCTCTTTCCCGGATGGCGGTTTTTCGCCAGCGTCCAGCCCAATTACCAGATCGCGCGCGAGGGGAACGCCTTCCGCCTCGAGACAAATCACCGCGACCAGGTCAAGGAGATCTACCATCCGCGCACATTCCTGGATGATCATGGGAGGTGGCGCCGCAGAAGTGAACCGGTGGCGTCGTATCCTCTCCTTGATGACTTCGGCGGCAGGCCCACGGGCGCCGTGCTCATGCTTGCCCGATCGCTCTACGTCTACTCTCCCGCCTGCCTCGGGGTGATTCCGGGCATCCCGCTCCAGCTCAGCGGCGAGTCGGATCGGAAGAGACGGGTGGCGTATGCGCGCGTGAACGGCAGGGAAGTGCGAGTGGCTTCCAGACAGCACGCGGGGCAGAGGGCTGACTTGCGGTTCGCGGGCGCGTGGCCGATTGAGGCGAAAGCCCGCAACGAGTTCTTTCCATTGATGTACAAGCGGGATGCCAACGGACACGTGGTGGACGTGGCCAAGGAAGGTTTTTTCGACCAGATTGGAAACTTCACGGGGTCGATTGTTTTTTGGGCCGACGCCTACGGCCGGGCATCGATCGGTGCTCCGCTCACCGGGACGCAAGTCGCAGAAGCCACGGGAGAAGATAAGTGGGTGAGCGCCGCCTTGGTGAACGGCGTGATCATCCGCACCGACGAGTGGCGGGATTTCCCTACAGCCGACCTCTATGCTTTCAAGACCGCGAAGACGGGGCTGATCGAAGTCTCCCTCAAAACGGTCCTTGCGAACAAAACCGTCGTTGCGAAGCGCTCTTCGAGCGCGGGCGCTGCAGCGGATCGTGAGGCGCCGAAAGTTGTCCGGGTCCGCCCGCTGCGATCCCACATTTTCGCCGTCATGCGCACGTTCCGGGGAGTCCCGAAGGACTCTTACAAGTTCCGGATTTCCAAGGCCGAGTACCGCAAGCACTCGGGGATCACGACAGCCTTGGAGATTGGATCCCGAGGGCGCCTCTGGCTGCCCGACCACACGTTTAACCTGCCGCATTACTCCGCAGGGTACGGCGTGGAGGTCTATCGGTTCAAGCACCGCAAGCTGACGCTGTTTGTCATTTATAAGCCAGGTTCGAAGACGCCGTGGGACGCCTATTTCTACAACCTGGCGGGGAAGAGAAGGGGCAAGGAGCACAAAGCCACGACCTTTGAGGCCTACAGACTGGAACAAGAGCTCGCGCGCCGCTACCACTATGCCGTGAAGCTCGAGCCGGTCTGGAAGGAAAAGCGCGACCAGGAGAGGCTGTTTGAGGAGGGTTACGACGCCTACCGAAAAGGCCATTTTGACGTGGCCGCGCGGCTGCTTTCACAAGTGACGCCCAAAGCGCGCCGCGTGTACCCGCGCGCCGTGCATTATCTGAAGCGGATTCCGGAACTCATGGATATTCTTTCGGGCCCGGCCGGCCTCCGGCGCGAGCGCCTTTTGAGGGACATGGACCGCGCCCGCCGTCCGAAGATTTTGTCCGGGGAGGAAGCGCGGGCCCCGCGGCAGGCGCGCGCCCGCCGCAGGAAGCTCTCCGGTCGCCACCGGAAATCCAAACACCCCAACGGGGGCCGCACGCTGCGCGCGCCCCTCCAAGCGCTCCGACAACTCCGCAGGCCCCAGCGCTCCTCCCCCGCCCGCGCCAAGTTCAGGGCATTTTTGGGCCGCTACGGGCGCCCCGCTTAT
>CAZPNG010000205.1:0-8182 GCA_964587845.1 uncultured bacterium
ACGGGAGGGGTGGCGTCGTCCGCTGGGCTTGTTTCATAGGACTCCCGTTGCGCGCCGCGTATCCGGGGCTCGCAGCAGGGTGAATTATTTTTCTGGACGCCGCTAAGCGCCTCACACAAGAGATTCCGACTTCAACCCATCCGTCATCGAAGGAGGATCCCAAGGCGATCCAAGCTTTTGCCCGTCATCCCTACATATTGTGGATAAAGGGGAAACGACCACAACATGTATGGCGGGAACCCGACCATTCGTGAAAAAATTGAAGTGGGAAGACAGGGCCGGCTCTGCGGAGCGGCCGGTCAGACCCAAGGAGAACAACCGATGGGACCCATGGGCAGCGCGACCGCCAGTGACGTGAAGGCAAGCCAGCCGGCCGACCGAGGCCAGGGCATGAGCATCCCCCGTTTTTTTGCCCGCTTGGGCGCACATCCTTTTGACGAGGTGGAGTGGGAGAAGAGGTCCTCGGTCATCACCAATCCCGACGGCTCCGTCGTCTTTCAGATGAACGACGTGGAGGTGCCGAGGAGCTGGTCGCAGCTTGCCACCGACATCGTGGTGTCGAAATACTTCCGCAAGGCGGGCGTTCCCGGCTCCGGCTCGGAGACCGGCGTGCGGCAAGTCGTCTACCGCATCGCGCACGCTTTTCGCGAGGCGGGAGAATCGCTGGGCGGATACTTCAAGACGGCTTCAGATGCAGAGGCGTTTGAAGCCGAGCTCACGCATTTGTTGGTGACCCAGAAGGGGGCTTTCAACTCGCCGGTCTGGTTTAACACCGGGCTCTGGCACCAGTACGGGATTACGGGCAGCGGCGGCAACTGGGCGTGGAACTTTGAGAAGGGCACGGCGGAGGAAATTGTGAACTCCTACGAGCGGCCCCAGTGTTCCGCTTGCTTCATTCAGTCGGTCGATGACGACCTGATGTCCATCTTCGAGCTCGTGAAAAACGAGGCGCGCTTGTTCAAGTACGGCTCGGGCACGGGAACGAATTTTTCAAAGCTGCGCGGCAAACAGGAGAAACTTTCGGGCGGCGGCACCTCCTCGGGCCTCATGTCGTTTCTGGAAGTGTTGGACCGCGGCGCAGGCGCCACCAAGTCCGGCGGCACCACCCGGCGGGCGGCCAAGATGGTGTGCCTGGACATGGATCACCCGGAAATCCTGGACTTCATCCGCTGGAAGGTGCGCGAGGAGCGCAAGGCGCGCCTTCTTATAGAGCAGGGGGGCTTTCCGGCCGACTTCAACGGAGAGGCCTACCACACGGTGTCGGGGCAAAACTCCAACAACTCTGTGCGCATCTCGGATGAGTTCATGGAGGCCTACCTCACGGACGGCGGCTGGCAGACCCGCATGCGCACCGCGGACAGTGTCTGCGAGACCTTCCGGGCGCGCGACCTGATGCACGAGATCGCGGATGCCGCCTGGCAGTGCGCCGATCCGGGCGTTCAGTTCGACACCACCATCAATGACTGGCACACCTGCCCCAACACGGACCGCATTTACGCCTCCAACCCCTGCTCGGAGTACATGTTCTTAAACGACAGCGCTTGCAATCTGGCCTCCATCAACCTCATGAAATTCGCCGACGAGGAAGGGCGCTTCGATGTGGAGGCGTTCCGGCAGGCCGTGAGGACCTTCTTCATCGCGATGGAGATCGTCGTGGACTTCGCTTCCTATCCGACCCGCAGGGTCACGCAAAACAGCCACGACTACCGGCCGCTGGGGCTGGGGTATGCCAACCTGGGCACGTTCCTCATGGTGAACGGCATTCCGTACGACAGCCCGGAGGCCGCCGCGATCAGCGGCGCCATCACAGCGGTCCTTTGCGGCCATTCGTACAGGACCTCGGCCGAAATGGCGGCGTCGAAAGGGCCCTTCCCGGGTTTCGAGCGCAACCGGGTTCCCATGTTGCGGGTCATGGAAAAGCACCGCAACGCGGCTTACAAGATCGATCCGCGATTCTGCCCCAAGGATCTTCTGGATGCCGCGCGGGAGGATTGGGATGAGGCGGTGCGCTTGGGTGAGCTTCACGGCTACCGCAATGCCCAGGCCACGGTGATTGCTCCAACAGGCACGATCGGGCTCCTGATGGACTGTGACACGACGGGCATCGAGCCGGATTTCGCGCTCGTGAAGTTCAAGAAGCTCGCCGGCGGCGGGTATTTCAAGATCGCGAACCAGTCGGTGGCGCGCGCGCTTCGAAAGCTGGGCTACAGCTCACGCGAGATCCCCGAGATCATGCGCTACATCAACGGTACCATGACCCTTGAGGGCGCCCCGTACGTCAACCTCGACGCTCTCAGGGCCAAGGGGCTCAAGGACACGGATCTGGCCAAGATCGAGGAGAAACTGCCGTCGGTCTTTGACATTTCCTTCGCCTTCAACGCGTGGACGCTCGGGGAGGAGTGCCTCCAGTGCCTGGGTTTCGCGCCGGAGCAGTACCGGGACCCGGCCTTCAATATGCTGGAAGCGCTGGGCTTCCGCCAGGAGGAAATCGAGGAGGCCAACAACATCGTCTGCGGGCGCATGACGATTGAAGGCGCCCCGCACATTCAGGCCAAGCACCTGGCGGTCTTTGACTGCGCCAACAAGTGCGGCCGCATCGGCAAGCGCTTCATCGAGCCCATGGCGCACGTGCGCATGATGTCGGCCGTGCAGAAGTTCATCTGCGGCGCCATCTCCAAGACCATTAACCTGCCCGGTGAGGTGACCGTCGAGGACATTGAAAAGCTCTACGTCGAGTCCTGGCGGATGGGCCTGAAGGCGGCGGCCCTCTACCGCGACGGATCGAAAGCCAGCCAGCCGCTTTCGACCACGACGAAATCCTCGAAGTCGAGCGAGGCGCAGGCGGGCTTGGAGGCGGCGGAGGGCACGCCCCCCAAGCCCTTGCTCACACGCCGCCGGCTTCCCAAGAAGCGCGCCGGTTTCACCCAGGAGGCCAAGGTGGGCGGCCACAAGGTGTATCTGCGCACCGGCGAGTACGAGGACGGCACGCTCGGGGAGATCTTCCTCGACATGCATAAGGAAGGCGCGGCGATGCGCTCCATGATGAACTGCTTCGCCATTGCCGTTTCGCTGGGCCTCCAGTACGGCGTACCCTTGAAGGAATACGTGGATTGCTTCACGTACACGCGCTTTGAGCCGCAGGGCTCCTGCGACCATCCGTACATCAAGCGCGTCACGTCCATCATTGATTACGTGTTCCGGGTGCTCGGGCTCGAGTATTTCGGCATGACGGAGTTTGCGCACGTGAAGCCGGAGCTTGAGGAGCCGGGCCACACGGCTCCCCCCACGCCCAGCTGGCCCGAGAAGCCCGCTGCCGCGGCGGCGGCCGCCGCAAGCAAGCAAGTGAAGCCCGCGGCGCCCGTAGGCGAGAAGGCCGCGGCCAAGCAGCCCCCTGCCAAGCTGCTAGCACGCAAGGTTCCCAGGGAGCTTCTCGAGCGCCTCGAGACCCGGGGAGACGGGGCGCACCCGGGCGGAGCTGCGCTGCTCGACGCCCGCGACCCGGCTCCGGAGAGCGGCCGGGGCGAGAGCTCCGTCCTTGATGAGCACCTGAGCACCCTGATGGGGGATGCGCCCTTTTGCGACGTGTGCGGCCACATCACGGTGCGCAGCGGCTCCTGCTACAAGTGCATGAACTGCGGCAACTCCATGGGTTGCTCTTAATCTCCTGACGTTCCCCCTGTAAGGAGAGGGCGGCTTCCCGGAAGGTGGGAAGCCGCCCTTTTTATCTCATTCCACGCCAACAAGTTATGTAATTTTCCAAGGGGCCGATTTGCATGAGAACTATTAGACGATATTGTGTCTATTAAGGTTTTTATGAATATTTATGATCACTCTTGATATGTTATTGATTATCATGTATCATTCATCTTGAGGGCGGGGATTACAGCTAAAGCCCGGACCCTCGCGCGCCGATGCAGTAAAACGGCTGCGATGCTCTTTCAAACGTCTTAGATCTCGTTGCGCCCGCCGGCCTAACCAACTCGTGGACAAAACCAACCAAACTCACTTCCCAAAGGCCAGGGCGCAACATTCCTTCAAAAGCCGCACAGCTCTATAGAGAGCCGTGCGGCTTTTCCTTTACCGCGTCATCTCTCTCTACCGCTTGACCCAACGAACGCGACCGGACAGGGCCGGGAGGCGACCGCTTGGCGCCTCAATCCTGCCGCTTGCGGGGAAATCCGGCCTCACACCTTGAAGAACCCGGCCCCACCATGTAGCTTTTAGATGGAGTTTTGGGCTCGAAGTAGCAAGAACCAGCGTTCATAAACGCAGTTGTGGCTCGTTTCAAGGAGACAGCGGGCTGCCGCGACTGTTGCGGCAGGCCGCTTTTTTCTTTTGCGGCGCGATGAAGGAGAAGCGCTTGAACGAAACGAGCCGACAAGTAGAGCAAGGATTCGCAATGCGCCCGGCAACGCGTGTCGCGGCGGGGCTGATTGCCTTCGGTCTTCTCGCAACCTTCACGCCTCCAGCTTTTGCAGATCACAAGTGCGGACAAGACGGCAACATCTGTGACTCTGTCGTGGAAAGCGACTCGGTTCCCGCCTTCATGATGCCCGGGCAGAGCATTACGGTGACGGTGGAGATGTCCAACGAGCGTCCCGCCGATGAAGATGGCCCTCCGACGACCAACGTGAAGTGGCCTTTCAACTGCGCCCAAGGCGGGCAGGTGCTGAGCGACGGGGACATTTATCGATGGGACCTCTCGTGCACTTCGGGCAGCTGCGCCAGCCGCTGGAGTCTCGCCACAACCGATATTTTGATCCCTCGGCCAGGCGGAAGCGGCTGCACGGATACGCACCCTGATTTCGTCCTTCCAGGCGATTCGCACGAATTTACCTTTACCATAACCGCTCCGAGTACAGCGGGGACCTATTCGTTCAAGTGGCGGATGCGACAACGCAAGATCGCGAGCGACGGATGGTCGACGTCCTTCGGGGAGACGTTCGACCAGCCCATCACGGTGCTGGCCGTCACGGGGCCGCCGACCCTCACAACGGTAGAGGGAAGAAGGGGTGTGACCGGCGTTCTCAAGCCCAACGGCAAGGTCGACAAGCACCGAAGAGGGACGGCCGTCACGATCCGCGGCACGAACTTCTCGGGCACCACGGGCGTGCAGTTTAACGGCGTGCCTGCGCTCTATTTTAAGGTGATGAGCAACACGGAAATCGCCGCGCAGATTCCGCCCGGAGCCACGTCGGGGCCTCTGACGGTCCTACACCCGTTGGGAAATGTCACCTCGGTTGCACTCGTGAACGTGGGCCGGCGCGTCTACGGGCAGGACACGGATACCAAGAGGTTCGGCTGGTATTTCGGATTCAGGACGCCCCGGAGTGGGCAGAACACCGCCGCCCTCTACAACCGGGCCGGAGACGAACTATTGAACAAGGATCAGCAATGCAGCGGCACCTGCGTGGAGTGGGACACACCCGTTTCGGTGCCGGTTTCCCGTGGAGAAGTGCTGACCCACAAGGTGGGCGTGAGGGAAGGCGGGAGCTGCACCACCGGCACGGACGGCGCCGTGACCTTTGATTACCTCGACAGCTCCGGTGGGTTGATCAACACGATTACCCTCACCAAGACGGGCATGGAGCCCAGTGACTTAGGCCTCCTGCTCGACGTGCGGTCGTTCACGATGCCGAAGGGACTGTGGGGCAAGAGGGGGAGGATTGACATGGCCTGCGAGGTCGACATGGCCATCCCGCAGGACGGCTCCATGGTGTTCAATCCCGGGGAGGAGTACACCGCTTTTGAGCACAATGCGCTCTTGGTCGGCGACCCCGAAACGTTGGTGGTGATCACGAGTTTCACGCCGGGATCTGGAGAATCTGGGACGAGTGTCACGATCACGGGAACGGCCTTCACGGGTGCAACGGCAGTGAAGTTTGGGGGGACTGCGGCCTCTTCGTTTACGGTGGATAGCGCGACCCAGATCACGGCGATTGTGGGAACTGGGGCGACGGGCCGGGTGACGGTGACGACGGCGGGTGGAACGGCCACATCTGCCGCAGACTTTACGTTCATCGCGGCACCGGCGATCGCGAGTTTCACACCTGGATCTGGAGGATCTGGGACGAGTGTCACGATCACGGGAACGGCCTTCACGGGCGCAACGGCAGTGAAGTTTGGGGGGACTGCGGCCTCTTCGTTTACGGTGAATAGCGCGACCCAGATCACGGCGATTGTGGGAACTGGGGCGACGGGCCGGGTGACGGTGACGACGGCGGGGGGAACGGCCACATCTGCCGTAGACTTTATGTTCGCTCCGCCGCGCGTGGACGCGTTCGTCTCGCCTTCCGGGCTTGCCCCCTCCAGCGCGGCGTGCGCCTCCGATGCTGCGGACGGCCAAGAGTGCGATACCTCCTGCGGGGCGTGCGGCTCCTCGGTGAAGATAACGGGCGCGAACTTCACGGGCGCCACGGCGGTTCGGTTTAAGAGCGCCACGGGGACTGTTCCCACGGTCTTCCTGCAGGTGCGGAGCGACACCGAGATCTGGACGAAAGTGCCGTTCGGCGCCGTGACGGGCCCCCTGCAAGTCGAAGGACCTATGGGCGTCGGCGCCTCTGCCCAGCACTATGTGATCGAGAAGAAACTCTACGGCCAGGACACCTCGCCGCGGCACTTCGGGACCTATTTCGGGTTTGCGACGGAGGATTGCCCGGCGGGGGCGCCGGAGAACAACGGTCATGGATGCGGGGACAGCAACGGCGGTAACCGCCAAAACAACACGGGTCAGATTTTCAGGCGCGATGGCTCGGTGATGGCGACCAAGAATCAAAGAGACTGCTTGGCGGGCCCCGATTCCTACGACACCCGCTGTGTGAAGTGGGATGTAGAGAGTGAGGAGATTCCCGTTTCGGCGGGTGAAGTTCTCACCAGTAAGACGGTTTGCGGATCCGGTATTCCGCAGGGGACTCAGGGCTACCTGTTCGTCGATTATTTGGATGCGGATGGCAACGTCGTGAATTCCTACAAGCTCAGGGCATCGACGCTCACCGCCTCGGATCCCATGGGCGCGGACGATCTCAGCGTGAGCGCGACCCGCACCTTCCAGATGCCCGGGCCCACGTCCAGCACGTTCACGGGCTGCGAGGTCGACCTGTTTGTTCCGCAAGACGGTTCCCTGGTGTTCCCGCAGTTTGACAATTCGATCCACGGTCAAGGGAGCGCTTTCGAGTACAACGGCCTCTATGTGCGCGACGCCGAGCCCCTCATTGTGAACACCACCTCGGATGCCGCGGATCCGGGACCCACCCTGACTTCCCTGCGGGAAGCGCTCACCAAAGTCAGAGCCCGTGGGAAAATCAGCTTTGACCCGGCCGTCTTTGACCCGGCTCTGCCGGAGGCCTCGCGCACGATCCGCGTGATGAGCATCCTTCCGCCGATCGATGATGAAGGTGTTCTGGTCGAAGGCACGGGGACCGACGAGGTAATTCGCAAGGACCCCGCCTTCAATCCCGGCGATTACGCGTTTGCCGTCGATGCCTCGGACGTGGTGCTTCGGGGATTGCGGATTGACCGCTTCGGCCAGGCGGGAGAGGCCAACGGAGCCGTGACTGTGAACCCCGAATCATTGCCGGATCTCACGGGCATCGTCCTTGACAGCTGCGTGATCACACGCTCGCCCGGCCGCGGTGTGAGCGTGGTGGGGGATGACACAAGCGTGATGATTCAGAACAACTTCTTCGGCTTTGATCCGGGCCAGCCCGGGACGAATGACTATGAGAACGGATCGGCCAGTGTGAGCTGCGGCAACGGGGCGACCGTTTGCACCGTGACAGGCAACGTGTTCGGGTACGGCACCAAGGCGATCCAGATCGAAGACGGGAGCGTTGCCACTATCCAGGACAACTTGATCGGTCTCACGGCGACGGGCGTCCGGATGCGTGTCGACATTTCCGGCATTGAAATTGGAAGTGAGAGCGAAGCCACCATCAATAGAAACGTCATCGGAAATGTGGCTGGGCCGGCGATCCTCGTGGACACGGCCAGCATTGCAAACATCATGGCGAACTTTATCGGCGTGTCGTCCGATACGGCCATCACGCCCGGCGCGCCGCCGCCCGACACGCCGTTCCCCAATGGTGTCGGCGTTCACGTGGCAGCGGACAGCGAGGTGACGATTGGCGATGGCGGCGCCGGTTCGAACAAGATATGGTTCAACACGGGAGCCGCCGTGCTCGTT
>CAZPNG010000206.1:0-4544 GCA_964587845.1 uncultured bacterium
GTCCCAGCGCCGATGATCCTTGAAGTAATCTTCGCGCGCGCGCCAGCCGAAGTCTTCGACAAACCCCGCTTGGTTCGCTTGGAGCGTTTCGAGCACAACGCGGCGGCTGGCGGGAACCGGCACCACAGCCGCGCCCGCAAGCGAGCCGATGAGGAGAAGGTGCGCATGGTCCAGCGAGGTCACGATGAGGTAATCATCCGGATTCCCGCGGTTGACGAGGGCCATGAAATTGAACGGCTCTCCGCGGGTGAGCTGCTGGTTTTCCACGCGCAGCGACGCCGTGAAGATCCAAAGGAGACTCGACGTGGCAAGTGCGAGGTTCTGCTCGACATCGAACTGGCCCGGGGCACCGACCGCCCGCTCGCGCAGCAGATGCTCGTCTTGACCGCGGGCGCGAACCGATGCTTCGAAGATGCGGAAGGCGTCCGCGAGCGCCGCGCGCAGTTCAGGTCTCGTGTCCAGCCCAAGCTGCTTGAGCTGCTCATCCGGCAGCGCAGCAAAGCTCTGCGAGGCCGGCGCCGGGACATCGGGCGCCGGAAGCTCGGTTCGGTAGCGCAAATGCACGAGAGCGAGGCGCTGAGCCGGATCCAACCCCAGACTTTGCGCGAGCGCCAGCAGCCGATCCAGTCTTGGGACAGTCCCGCCTTGAATCCATTGGTGGGCGGTTCGCTTGGGGATACCCGCCGCCGATGAGATCGCCTTCGCTCCAACGGCCTTTAGGTAGCCGCGCAAGGTTTGATGCGTGCCTGGATCGATCACCCGCGCGCTCGACTGGCGCGTTCGGCGCGGGCGGGGCTGCAGTTGTGGCTCAAGAGAATCAAACGGCTGGCGGCCCCGCACGATCAAGACCCTTGGCGCACGCATCCAAAGACCCCGAGCTTCATCGAACGCAAGGGTATCTCCCCAGCGATAGACGCCGTATTCCGACTGCGACTTACGACGGCGCACGTCCGGCCGGTCGCGGCCCTGTATGACGATGGGGCGTGGAGGACCCAGGGCCATCAACTCTCGAGAGGCTTGAAGTCCCAACTCGGGATGCTCCGCGATGTCTTCAGCCAGGAGTTGAAGGTGTAAGTACTTGGAGCGAAATACGGGGACCGAGCCATCCCCTGTACGGATGGCGCTGAGGTGAATCTGGCCGGATCCCTGAATCGAAAGCTCCGTGACGAGTTCGAGCGGCTCGACGTCAAGCCCGGCCCCTGCCGCGTCCACCCATTTTCCGTCCGGTGTGACGAAGGCGGAGCCTTTGCCCAGCGTTCGCCCGTCGCGGCCGACCCACTGGCCTTGCGTGTTCACCTGCCCCGCGTGCGCTCGATACAAGCGAACCGTAGGCACTCGGCCGGCATGCACGTAGCCCTGGTCCGTCAGGCGCGCCACCGCGCCCACAAATTCGGGTCCCGCGTAAATTTCCGTCTCCGGCCGCCCCTTCACGGTGCTGACGCGGAAATGCGACCAGCTTCCGACACGCTTGCCCCCGGAGGACAGAGGATAAGGCCAGAGCGGGCGCACTTCCCACGCACCGACCTGCCGGAGGATGGACAAGAAAAAGGTGGCCAACACCGGCGAAGCGACGAGCGAATACCCTTTCCCCTGCGCACCGGTTCGCAGAAGCGGCGCGAGGGTCCGCCGCGGGGCCCGCCGGTCCGCAGGATCCGGCTGCAACGAACTGTAAAACGCAATCTCCTCTTTGAGCGGCAGCATGAAGAGAAATTCCAGCCGCCCGTCAGCGCGCCGATAGAGGCGATCACTGCCCTCTCGCCCCGGGATCGTTCTGACGATCGCCCTGGGCTGGCTGTCGTGCTGCTTGCCGACCACGCCGAAGTGACCGGCAAGGCGCTTCCACATGAGGCTGTCTCGGGTCTTGGGCAGCCGAACCTTGCGCCCGCGCGCCACCAGGTGAGTGGTCTTGCCGCTGTAAACCTTCCTGGCCACATGCTTCAATACAAACGCGATCTGGTTCGCAGGGACGCCGTAGAAATCCCGGCGGGCGCGCCAGCCGAGTTCATAAACGAACGGGGCTTTCTCCGCGATGAGCGTGCTCCTCAGAACCGTCTGTTCTTCCGGCAGTGTGATCACAACGGGAGAAGCCTTCGGCCCCAGCAGAATCAGCCGCCTTGGTTGTGCGCGCAGGTAAATCAAAATGACGTAGTCCCTGGGATTGCCCCGGTTCACGAAGGCGCCGAACGTGAAGGGCTCCCGGTACGTCAACTGACGCTCGGCCGGCGCCAGATACGCCACCGTGTCCTCGAAATACGAAGGCACCACGATGGCTTTCAAGTCCGGCGGCGACGAGATATTCACGGCAAACTGTCTCATCGCCCGCTTGCGCAACAGCTTGGCGTCCCTGGCGCGCTCACGCACTGATTGTTCAAAAATTTGCAGCGCGCTACTGACGGCAAGTCTCAGGTCATCGTCCATTCCATCCTTTCCAATACGCGCCTCCCGAAACCGTGCTGTCAGGGGAGTTGCACCAGGGCGCGTGCGGCCGGCCGGACGCGCGTAACGCAAGAGGATGAGGGCGCCCACCTGACAGCCGAGCCCCTCGGCAAGCATGCGCAGCTCGGCGAGCTGCGGGTAAGCCTCACCCTTCATCCACTTGCGAGCTGTCTCGGGCTGCACGCCCGTGATGTCGATGATTCGCCGCGTGCCGATTTGCGCAAGGTACTCTCCCAAGGTCCTAAACGTTCCAGGCTCAGGTGCGCGGGCGCTCGACTGGCGCGGCGGCTTGAGCCCTTCGGGACCAAATCGCAGGCCGCGCGCTCTAAGCTCTGCGATTTGTGCCGGCAACTGCGCGAGACTGCCTTGCGCGGCGGGGACCTTGCCAACTTTCTCCTCGTAGAGAGAGCGCGCAGCGCTGCGCACGGCTTTTTCCTCATCGAAGAGACCGACCGCAAGGACGCGCGCGCCAAAGTCGACGCTTGTGAGGCCCTCCGCCGCGCGCATGAGGTGCACCCGCTTCTTCCACCGCCTCGCACCCGTGCGGCCCAGGTAGTCTTGATAAGGTTTTAGGCCAAGGGCCGAGGCGACCTCAGCGAGCGCTAGAAATTTTCCCATCGCCGAAGGATCGACATACTTCTCCTTCACCTGGAGGGAAGCTGTCTGCCCTGATTGAACGGCCTTCGCAAGAACGTAAAAGAGCGGCCTGGCGAAAGCCAGCCGGCCGAGTGCCGCCGTCCATTCTTCTATCCCCAAGGAAAATCCTGTCCCAAGGAGCCGTGAATACCGGTGCAGGATCTCCTCCACAAGCGTGGCTTCCAGGATGTCCCACGCGATTTGCTGCACGGCCTCTCGCTCGCGCAGCGTACCCACCGCCTCGCCCCACTGAGCCATAAAGAACACAATAGCGGGGAGAGGCACGATCGTCTGATCGTGAGCGAACCTAATATCCGTGAGAATGCGATAAAAGAATCTTGCGTCTTCCCAAACGGAGCTGGCGTTCACGTGCACACCAAAGACGCTCGACCCCGACGGATCATCAGACGGCCCTCCTACGATCCACACCGGAAACTTGGTTTTTGCAAGAGCGTGCTCCAGGAGAGCTTGAAAGGGACGAGCCACGAACACGGGGAAAAAGGGCACCAGGGCCGGGTGGGTTCTTACGAGCACATACCCCTTGGAAGCCACCTGACGATTCAACTTCTCAATCTCCGTCCCCACGCGATCATCGCGATGGGCTTGGAAATCGGTGAGGATATTCGCCGCAAGTCTTCCGAAAGCGCGCTCAGGCGAAACTGAAGCGGCGCGAAGTAAAATATCTTGAAGGTGCTCGGGGCGCAGCTCGCTGCCCCTCTCGAGGAAAAACAATCTTCCCCCCATGCGATTAAGAAAGCTCTTCACTTTTAGATCCCGCTGAGCGCCTGGCTCAACCGATAGCACCCTCCCCGCAGCCTGGCGCCCAGGGGTTTTCTCCACCCACGAACGCGCAGCGGATTTCCGGGCGAACGGGCGTGCTTGGCGGTGCACCCGCAGGGGCAGCTCCTTCGACTCGAACGCCTGCAGGGGCCCATGCTCGATCAGCGTCAAGGGGCGCGTCACCCACACCCCGCGCGCCGGATCAAACACCTGCAAACTTTCACCTTTCGTGTAGACGTCGTAGGTCTGGCGCGAGTGCGGATCGCGCACGAGCTTCGTCTCATCTCCGAACGCATACATGGCCGGCACCTCGCCCAAGACATCCCAGGCAAGGTCGACGGTGAGACCCGTGAACGGGAATTCCCGCCGCGACTTGCGGATGACATCGCGCAGATGGGCGGGATAGATGAATCTGCCGCCCACGAGGACTACGGAATCCTTCGCGCTCACATTGGAGAAGCGGAAAAATCCGTTCCCAAAATGCGTGACCTCGGAGACAAGCCGCAGGGGCTCGACGGCCAGCGCCCGACCTTTCGAATCCACGATCTTTCCCTCCGGCGTGAGGAAGACAGCGGCTTCGCGGCCCGCCGCGAGTCGCCCGTTGCGCCCGATCCAGTTGCCGGCAGGGTCGATCTGCCCGCGATCGGCGGCAAGGATCTTCGTGGCGACAACCCCCCGGCTCTCGGGCGCGA
>CAZPNG010000207.1:0-3184 GCA_964587845.1 uncultured bacterium
GTCTGCAGTCACGCCCAGCTCGCGCGAGATGTCCTCAAAGGAGCGCTCCCGCTCGAAGCGCCACGCCGAGCGCGGCGCCGCCCAGTTGCGCTCGGCCAGGTGGCCCGCCACGTAGCGGGCGAGGAGCGACTGCCCGCGCAACGACAGATGCACATTGTCTTCGATGATCGGCTCCCCGAGAATGCCCCCCGCAAGCTCCGGAGCGAGACTCTTCTCGGTATCGATCAAATCGATCTCGCCCGCCGCGTGAAGGTCATCCAGCACGGCCAACATGTCCGCCGTGGCGCGCACAATGATCGTGTCATAGTCTCGGGAGCGCTCGAAAAGGGCCCGCGCCGGCCCGAGCTCGCCCAGCTTGAACAAGACCTGCCCCAGGCGGAAGCACAGATCGGCGTGCGTGGAGTCCATCGCGTAGGCGTTCCGGTACGCCGCGAGCGCCCCGCCCCAGTCCCCTGCCACCTGCCGTGCCTTGCCCAGACGATCAAGCCGCTCCCAACGCTTGAGCCGGCTCGCAGGCAAGGAAGGCTTATCCACCGACCGAAGGGGCGGAAAATCCTTGAGATTGCACACCGGGCGCAGGAAGAGCGCCGGAACATGGCTGCGGCGCGCAAGACGCGCGATCGCCAGAATGTTTTTCTTCAGGAACTCGATATTTTCCAGGTAGAGCGAGCTGCCGCGCATCACGATGTTTTCCGGCCCGAGGCCGGGCGGAGGCAACTCGATCGTCGGTCTCCCGATAAGATCTTCGCCCGCACGGCCCGCTCGGAGCTTCCTGCGGATGCCCCAGCGCGACACCGCGGAAGCCAGCCGAGTCCTCTGAAGCCGGTCCAGGAAGGGCGCCCATCCCCGCTTGGTTTCCGCAATCTGATCGACGCGGCTTCCGGGGAGGAAATCGTTGTGCCCCAGGTAAAACACGGCCAGATCCGGCCGGTAACTGACCGTGTCCGCAAAGACGCGGGAGGTGAACTCGCTTCCGTGCCCCATGCGCGAGAAATTGACCACGCGCACTGTTTTATCGGGGAGAAAATCGTGCAGGTAGGACGCGAGCCACTTCGCAGGGCTTGAGACCGGCGCGTACTGGTGGCCCTGCATGGTGGACTCCCCATAGGTGAACACGCGCAGCTCGCCGGGGGGTTTGCGCACGCTCAGGCGCTCCTGCTCCGTGACCTTCTCGGTAAACCGGCTCGCGCCAGGCGGCGCGCCCACGGCCCACAGCAAGAGTTCGATCCCCGCCACAAGCAAGGCGCTCGCAGCGATGGCCTGGGCTGCGGCGCCGAGAGCTTTCAGCAAGCGCTTCATCGAACCACCCTCGAACCAATCTGCGCCCACAGGTAGGCGGCGGCCAGCGCCAGGTACGCCACGATCGCGATGATCATGAGCAGGCGCGCAACACGGCCCTGATGAAAAGGGCGGGCGAGCTCGGCGCGCAGGAGGCCGTTGTTGAGCCGGTAGAGCGCCACGGTGAACACCACCGTGCCGCAGAAGCCGATCACAGCCGAAAGCAGGATCAGGGAGCCGGGCTCATCGAGCGCCATCGTGGCCACGGTCACGAGCGTGACCCCGTGGATGAGCCAACGGTACAGCCGCTCTCGCGGCCATGCGGCAAGAGCTGGGAAAAACCGCGGCAGGACGTCCGCGTGGATGCCCGCCACGGTGCCGGCCGTGGCGAGCCAGGTGTCCGCCAGGAACGCGGCCGCAACCCCCAAGAACAGGACCCTGCCCCATGCGCCCCAGCTCGAGGCGAAAAACTCACTTTGCACGACAGCAATCTGAAACTTCTCAGGCAAAAGTCCTTTCGGAAAAAGAAGCGCAAAGGCGAGCAGGCAGCTCATGAGCGTGGTCACGAGGTTTCCCACGATGCCGACCAGGCTATCCGCCGCGAGAAACCGCTTCCAGCGGCCCCACGCCGCCACGGACTCCTTGGAGTTCTCTGGAAGAACACCGCCCTCCCCCGCCATGCCCGCGCCCTTCTCGCGCAGCCAATAGGAGTAAAAGAGCGTCCAGAAGCCGCCGAGGCCCGCGAAGGTGATCGCCGTGAGCAGTTTGGTGGCGTCAGCGGGATCCCAGGCGCGGCCCGCCGGCCACTGCGGAACCGCGAGGCCTTTGAAAAAGGCCGCCGCCTGGCCGCGCACCTCGGGCGCGGAGCAGGCCGCGATGAGCCCCACAAAGGTGACGACCGCCACACCCCACATGAAACGCTCGATCAGGCGGTAGACAAAGCGGCTGCGCACGAGCGCCACCCAAAAGACGGCGATCGAAAGGTAGCCCCAAAACAAAGTCTGTGCGCGCACTGAGCAGCCGGACGGGAAGTTCGTGAGCGCGGCCAGGGACGTTCCGCCCGCGGCTGCGAAAGCCCCGAACCACAAGAGCGAAAGCGTCATCAACAGCCACAGGAAAACAGCCAGCGGCCGGCTCAGCCGCTCAAAGCCCCGGAAGATGCCCTCGCCGGTGAGCAGTGTGTAATAGCCGATCTGGTAATTGACGGGAAACTGCAGCAGGCACGCTGGAATGAGCAGAAACAAAAAGCCCAACCCATACTTGGCGACCGTGTACGGCCACCAGATGAGCTCGCCGGAGCCTTGCGCTAGGGCCAGCCACACAATCCCGGGCCCCAGCGCCCTCCACCATCCCGGGAAGGGCGGCATCCGCCGCGTCCCCAGCATCTGCGGGGTCATGCACGCAACTCCGATTCAACGCGATTGCCGCCGCGCCTCAGTAAACTCGCTTCGAGGGGGATGAGCGAGTCGTGCGAAGACCAGGATGGTCGGAGCCGACGAGCGGCCCAGTGACGCTCCTTCCGGGACGGAAGGAGTGGAACGTCCCCGAGAAGCGAGTTTACTGAGGCGCGGCTTGTATCAGGCACTTGAATTGGGACCCACCCCTTCATGGGGCGCGAGTTTACCACAACTGCAGGCTGCTGTATAATACCGCCCTCCATGCCGTCTCTTGAAACTCTCACTGCCCCGCCTTCCCACTTGAAGTCCGCGAGAAGCCCTGTCCGACGGCTTCCGCCGTTTCTCGACTGGGCCTGGCGCCTGTCGGCCCTGGCGGCGCTCGTCGTCTTCTTCACGGGTCTGGGCTTCCTCTTGCCGCCGGCCTGGGCCTCTTACTTCAGGACCCATCGGGCCACCTTTCATCTCGTTCGCCTCGTCTGCTACGTGCCCGCCGTTCTCCTGGGCGCGCT
>CAZPNG010000208.1:0-6260 GCA_964587845.1 uncultured bacterium
CATCAACGAGGTGACAACCAATCCCAACATGCTGGCCCTCTACCTTGAGTTGTTGGAGCTTGATTCCGTGCGGCTACGGATCAGCGGGGGGCACCGGACGTATCGCCCGGCCGAGGCTGCTTCGATGTTGGAACTCGTGGCCAGGGATGAGGGCGGCACTGAGTACCACATCCGCCGCGAGGCCGACGGGCAAATCCGGGCAGACAAACCATGGCCCGGCGTCACGGACAACGCGGGCCGGCCTCTCAGCTTCACGGACGAGCAGGGCAGGCTTCGAACCACGATCGAGACCTTACAGGGGATTCTCGTTCGCGTGCAGGACGCCCGCAAGCGCGACAAGCGCGGCCGACCCATGCGCTACATTGCCTCATTCATCAAAAAAGATATTGAAGTCTCAGGCACATTGCGCTCGGATCTTGCCTCTGAAGGCCGGCAGGCGGCGGGGCGGGCTTCCAAGTCGCCCTTTGCGCAGGAAATGCAGCGCCTCAAGGACCGGTGGGTCAAGCAGGTGCGCGTGGGCCGCGCGGTGGAGCGGCTGGACGCCGCTGGCCAGCTTGTCTGGGCCACGGTCGCGACAGCCGCCGGGCCTGTCCACGTGATCCGTTCGCCGCGTGACGTAAATGAGTATCGCCTGTGGCTCAGAGGCAGACGCATCGGGGACCCGAGCGGCGAGGGAGATGAGCTGGCGTGGTCGATCTTTCGGGGCGAACTCGCTGTTTGGCGCTTCTATCTGAAGCCGAGATATCAGGATCGCGGCATCGGCCGGGCGGTCATGCATTGGCTTGCAGCGCGGGCGCTGCAGGCCGGGGCGTGGGCCTACATCAACCAGGCGACGATGGATCCGAGCATGTTCGCGCTCCACGCCGAGATTTTGGAACCCGATTCCGTGCGGATTCGGATTAACCGCAGCCCATGGGACCTTCGCCCTGCTGAGGCGGCATTGGTTTTGGAACTATTGGCCGCCGATGATGACGATCAGGTGTACCGCATTCTGCGCGACAGAAACGGACGGCTCATGAGCGACAGGCCGTGGCCGGGCGTGACGGACCGACACGGCCGCCCGCTCACCTTCAGAGATGCGAGAGGCACGAAGCGCCGCACGATCGAGACCTTGCTTGGAATCCCGATCCGTGTCCAGGACACCCGCCGGCGGGATGACCGCGGCCGGCCCTGGCGATACCGCGCAGGATTCACGGTGGAAATTGAAATTTCCGGCACGCTGCGCCCTGACCTTGCCGCTGCCGACCGTCACAGCGCCGCCCGCGTGCCGCATTGGCTTGTGCCGGCGGCGGAGTGGGGGCTGCTCGTCACGGCCGGCGCGGTGGGCGGGTTCTTCGGGTTCGGCGGCTTGTGGGGCGCGGCGCTCGGCGCCGGATTCGGCGTGCTCCTGGGCGTGGTGGTCGTGATGGGCCGCGTCGAGGACAAGGGCTACGCTCTCAAGCTCAACAGGGGCTTCGCCAGGAACCTCAGCCGGTCGGACCTTTACTGGATCGATCGAATCCTTTCGACGGATCTCTCGACTCTGGAGGCCGTGGTGAGTCTGGCGGAGCAATCGCACAATCGGATTTTTATCTCCCTGCAGGATACGCTCGATGACAGGGGCAAGCGGGTGTACCTGGCGCTTGAGCAGCCGATCAAAGTGCGCGGCCGCGTGGTGACCCACCTGCGCATCAAAGGGGTGCGGCCCAAGACAGCCGAGAACGGCCAGGCGCAGCCTCTGGCCTCCGGACCGGGGTACGTCGTACGCACGCTTCATTCCGATGCGAACGGGGACATTGAGGTGAGGCCGCCTTTCTCGAGCGCGCTCGGCGGAAGCCGCAAAGAAGAAGTCGAGCCCGAGGCCGGTGCGATGCAGGAGCTTCTGGTCACTTCTCTCACGGATCTTTTTGCCGGGCGCGGAATGTACAAGAGAAAGAGATTTGGCGACGAGAACCTTGAATTTGTGATCGCAGGCATGGAAGGGCGGGATGTCCGGCTCGGCTTGGCAATCGAAGCGGGCGCTGAGCACTTGTATGCATATGACATGGCAGAAGGGAGACCGGAGTTGATCGAGGGCGAAGAAGAAGGCGCCGTCGTGGAAGCGATCGGCCGCGCGCTGCGGGACTATCACGACCGCGGCTATTTTCACCGCTATCCGTATTTTGGGAACCTCGGATTCCGGCGCGTCGCCAAGCGCATTCTCGTCATCCTGCGGGACCTCGAGACAACCATCAAGCGTGGCGCATTGAAAGGGACGCCGCACGCCATTCGGCGCCAAGAGGCTGCCTACCGTTTCTTGGACATTGCCCGCCTGGTCTTCGATCTATCTCTCCCCGTGCAAGCGCCCGTTGCCTACGTTGAAACGTCCGCAGGCGCAGCGCTCGTGGACGCCAAGCGGCTCATCAAGCCGCTCTTGAGGGGATATTTCCGCGGGGGAGACATGACGCCGGCCGCGTTGGACGCCCTCGCGGCCAAGCTCGTGTTGCCGTACGCACCGGAGGAGAATTTTTTCAGCAAAATTTCCGGCCTGGTGCTGAACGGTCCCGATCGTCTGGCCCTCCGCGAATCCGACCCCGCTTTCGGCCCGCTGTGGAAGCAGATTTACGACGTCGTGCCGCAGCGCCACACGTCCGCGCGCGTAGATCCTCAAGCCGTCAAGGAACTTTATTCCCAAGCCGAGCGGCTCGCGTATCTCGCACGCGACGTGCGGGAGCTTCGAGAGCGATACCTCATGGCCGTGCATACCGGGTCCCCCAAGAGGTGGGAAGCACAGCAGCGGCTGGCGGATGAGTCAGAGCAGCTTGTACGAAAGCTGCGCCGCTTCCGCGGCTTCCGGCCCGATCGTCTCATGCCGCGGGACCTCGAGGAGGCGCTGCGCCGGCCCGAGATGGTTGCGCACTTAAGCGAGCAGGCGGGCGAGCTCGCCGTTCGAGCCGATCGCTTCCTGGCAGATTTCTATGCGAACGTGCCGCTTGTTTCCATCACGTCCACAGGCGTGCCGGCGTTGTCGGGCGTCCTTGTCGAGCAAGGGGACGTGGCGGTCGCGCCGGATGCCTCAGAAGCACAGAGATTTGAATACCGGATGCTTGTCAACGGCCAGCCGTACCGGGTTGGGCCGGATTCGTACGTCACGTTCCGGCTGCCCAACGGGCACGAGATCATCTTGTATTCCGACGCCAGGGTCATGACCGTTCTCGGGCGGGAAGCTCGCGCGGGCGCTCCCGTGAAGGGCTTTCGCTTGGATGCGGCGGCCGAGGGCCGGGGCCGCGAGCGCTCGTATGGCGAGGCCGTGATCCAATACTTTTACAGGGTGTTCCCCCGCGCGTTGCGCGAGCTGGCGGCCGCGAAACAGGTCGCCATTGACGTGGGAGACGGCTCAACCGTCAATCCGGTGGCGGCCTTTGACATGTTCGCGCATCTTTTGCCGCGCCTGACGGCTCTCAAACTGGGTCTGCCGGCGGCGAGCCCCAGGGACGAATGGGCGGCCTTCCAGCAGATGTTCCCGCGCGTGCGCTTGAGCGCGAGCCGCTCGCCGTTCCCCCCCGAGATTCTAGCGGACATCACTTTACGTTCCACGGACTCGATCGCTCGCGGCCGGACTGTGGAACTCATCGATCGCACAGGCCGTCTGATTGCTGCGACGGTCGAGACGCAGGCCGGCCCAGTGGGTGTGACCCGCAGTTCCCGGGATCCGGACTTCTACTGGATTTGGTTGAACGGGCAGTCCATCGATGATCCCGGGCATGGTGAGGCGACAGGGTTCAGCTGGCAGGAGACGCGCGACCTCGCAGGTCATCCAATCGAGTTCAGATTGAGCCGGCTCTACCTTGTGAAAGGGGCGCAGGGGCGGGGGATCGGGCCATCCCTGATTCGGTGGCTCGCCCACAGGGCGTATGACCTCCAGTTCCCGATCTTTGGGAATACCGAAACCCGAGAGCCAGCCGTCGTGCGGTCCGTCGCGGATGCACTTGAGCCCCAATCTGTCAGGGTTGAAATACTCTACAAGCTCCCTGAGGCGGGCCAGTACCGTTGGGTCCCCGTTGTTCCGGCCTCTCAACTGTTGTCTCGCCTGGGACAAGTGCGGCTTTTGGAGGACGATGCGGAGCACACCCTCACCATCGGTCCCGGCGGGGAACTCTCTTTTCGGTGGAGTTCGAGCCTCCCATTTTCCGGAGCCCGGCGCAAGCCCGTCGCTAAAATCTCAGCCGACGGACTCACGCTTCGCGTGACGGATGAGTTGCGCACCCAGGATGGCAAGCCTCTTGTGTACCGGGTTCATTATCCCTTCGCGGTCCGCGTGAGCGGCCGGCCGCGTGCGCCGCGCCAGGCCGCCGCGCGCGCCACGCCATTCGATGGGACCCTCGCGGGGGTAGAGAATGAGTGGCAATCAAAAACCCGGCGCGACCGAGTCATTGAGCACTTCGATAAGGGAGGAGAAGTTATTTGGGCCGAGGTTCCCACTCGGGCGGGGCGGGTCGATGTTGTGGCGGAAGGCAAAGGAGAGCTGCGGACCCGGCGGATTTTGCACCGGGGAAAAGATGTTGGGTTGCTCAACTGGAGCGAGCCCGTGGGCGTGCCTGGGCCCATCTCGACGCTCAAAATCGAGGACATTTATGTGGATCCGTCTGTGCGGGGATCGGGAATCGGAAGAGCGCTGCTTGGGTGGCTCGTGCGGCGCGCTCGGGACCGCGGGATTCCAACCGTTTCCATCAACTACACGGACAATCCGATTCTTTTGGGCGTGCTGCTTAAACTTCTTGTTCCGTCCAGCGTGGTTTTGAAGGTCGGCGAGGATGAGGAGGATTTGAAGGAGGTTCAGCCGGATGGGTTCTGGGCCCGCGCGAGAGGTCTGTACCTTTCCCATGCTGGGCCGGATGGTTCCGAAGTCATCAGTTACAAAATCGCTGTGAGTCCGGATGGAACGCCGCGGTTCGTGAGACCGGTTCCGCGCGAATTTGCAAGTCCTGGCGGCGTGCCTCATCGCTTTAGAGATCCCGAGCGCCGCATGCGCTCGACGATCGAGATCAACGGTATGCTCGCGCGCTTTAATCATCCCGATCCGGCCTCCAAGCCAGGCGATTACTCCCTGAGTTACGACAAGATTGTGTATGTGAGCGGCCGGCCGAGGGCGCGGCTGAGTTCCGCGCGCTCCGGCCTTCCTGCGTGGCGGGAGACAAAGCTTGCCGGCACTTGGGTCGAGCCGCCGGTGCAGGTGGGCAGCGCTCTGGAGCGGCGGGACGCCCAGGGACGCGTGGTGTGGGCCACGGTCCCGTCGCCCATGGGCCCGCTGGAAGTGGTGCGTTCGGAGCTGAGCGAGGGGAGATTCGAGATATGGTTAGAAGGCCGTCAGATCGACAACGTTTTCCACTGGCATAGGTTCACGAAGGGGTTCGCGCCCAATCTTACCAAGGGGGCTCTTCGCCTCACGCACCTGACCTTGAAAGATGACGTCCAGGGCAAGGGCATTGGCTCATCCCTCCTCGAGTGGCTGGCGGATCACGCCTTAAGCCGGGGCGATTCTTGGATCGAAATCAACGAAACGAACAATCTCAACGTGATCCGTATGATGCTTCAGGTGATCGAACCGGGCCGGGAGATGCTCGGGATCGCCGGCGTGGGAGTCGTTTCCCGCAGCCAATTTCTTCCCCGGGTGGGGACGATCGAGGTGAAGGACGACACTGGGCGCGAGCACTACCTATCGATCGGCCGGGAGGGACAAGTTCTCACCTCCGATACATGGTTCTCTGACAAAACCGTGACGCTGCAAGCCGGAGTCTCGGTCCGCGTCGAGGATCGGGCGCTGAGTGAGCGCGAGGGCAGACCCCACCTCTTTAGCGTTGCATCTCACCGGCTGGTGCTCATCAGAGGCCCCCTCAGAAGGCGGCATGCCGGGGCGCGCGCAGAGGCGGTTCGCTTCGGGGCCGGCGAGTATGAGTTTGAACCGGCGTACCACAACGCGGCAACTTTTGATAAGGCCCTCCAACGGTGGTGGAAGGACGATGCGCCCGAGCTGCCCGGCGCTTCGCACCGCCGTAGTGAACCCTGGAAGCCCGGGCGCCACGGCTGGTGGCCGCACCTCGTTTTCCTCAAGGGAACAGCCCATGCGTTCGGATACCTCGACCGGGGCCGCGGCACTGCGGGACATCCCGAGCACCGCGCCTTCGCGGGTCAGCGCGAGAGACTCGCTCTCGTCGAAGTGGCGGGCGATGCCAAAGTCGATGAGCTTGACGCGGGTGCCGGGAGCGCCGGCTGCGACGAGCGCTTCGCCAGCACCAGCTACG
>CAZPNG010000209.1:0-7462 GCA_964587845.1 uncultured bacterium
GAAGGCGGGGAGTTTGCTATAGTCTTGGAGTCACGGGGGCGGCTAGTTCGACGGGGGTCCTTTGTAAGCGCGCTCAATGCGCTGGGCGACGTCGCGGTAGTGGATGTCCTGCGCGTAGAGCTCCTTGAAGGTCTTGAGCGCTTCTTCACGCTGGCCGTTCTCTTCGAGGGCGGTGCCGAGCTTGTAGAGGACGTCCTTTCGCAGGCCCGCCTCGAGTTCAGGCCGCTCGAGGGCTTTCTGGTACTCCCGGACCGCGAGGTCGGTCATTCGCTTCGCTTGAAAGCAGCAGCCGAGCAGATAGAGGGCCTGCGCCTGCTGGGCCGGTCCTTTCACGGCGATCTGAAGTTCGGCCAGCGCTTCGTCTGTGCGGCCAAGTTCGAACATCAGCCGGCCGGTTTCAAGATGTAACGTGAGATCATTGGGAAAGTGCTGCAGCTTGGCGCGGACGTGCTCCAGTTTGGCTTCGAGGGAATCGCCAGCCGCCGACGGCCGGTCCGCAAGGGTTGGTTCTGAGCGTTCGGGTTCCTGCGCGCGCGTGGGGCGCGGCGCGGTGTCCTGCCATCCGCCGCGCGCCAGCGTTCCCAGCGCGTCCACGTCTTTGAGTTGCCTGAGCACCCGGGGATCATGGGGCGCCAGGGACACGGCTTTCTGGAGGAAGAAATGCGCCTTCTGGGGATCCGCCAACTCGCGGTAAAGCTCTCCGAGACGGGTGAGGGCCTCCAGGTTGTCGGGGTGCGCCGACCAGATGTCTTCATAGGCCTGGGCTGCGACGGCGAGCCATCCCTCGCGCTCCGCAAGGCGCGCGATCCGGCGATGAGATGCCGAGTCATCCGGGTTGGCGCGCAGATTCCCCTCGCAGGCGCTCAAGGCGTCGTACGCCTTGCCCCGAGCTTCGGCCATGGAAAAAGCGGCGAGAAAGTAAAGGTGGCGGGCCAACCCTGCGAGGCGCGCCACAACGGAGGGGGGATGAGCCTGGAGCCACCTGCGCTCGGCTGCTCTCAAGAGGCTTCGCGCGGGAATGAAGAGCGGCTGGGCCCGCACCACGCGCAGCAACAGCTCAACCGCGTAGGTGTCGTTGCCCTGTTCGTAAGCGGCGGCGCCCTTCTCAAAGTAGTCACGCAACCGCTGGGGAAGCCGGGTAAGATCGTCCCGCGGACTCATCGATGCTATTTTACCACAGGATAAGATGACAAGCTCCGCCGAACCCATCCCCCCGGCTCTCCCGCAAGCCTCCTTCGAGGTGTCCATCATTATTCCGGCGTTCAACGAAGAGCGGCGCCTCGCCCGCACGCTGCCCGAAGTTGCGTCGTTCATGGACCGCCGGCCGGGGCGCTTCGAGCTGATCGTGGTGGATGACGGCAGCACGGACGGCACGTTCGTGGCCGCCCGCGAGATCCTGCGCTCCCGCTCGGACGCCCGCGTGATCCGATACGTGCGCAACCAGGGAAAGGGATTTGCCGTTCGCACCGGGGTGCTCGAGTCGCGCGGCGGCGTGATCCTGTTCATGGATGCCGACCTGTCCACTCCGCTGGCTGAAATCGACAAAGGGCTCTCGTTCCTGGCCGAGGGCTACGCCGTCGCCATCGGCTCGCGCGCCCATCCGAATGCCCGTATCGAGAAGCGCCAGCCCCTCTACCGGCGCCTGGGCGCCCGCGTCTTCAAGAAGATGATTTACGCCTGGCTGGGGCTGCGCGAGTTTCAAGACACGCAGTGCGGTTTTAAACTTTTCAAGCGCGAGGCGGCCCTCGCGCTTTTCTCCTCACAACGCGTGCGCGGGTTCATGTTCGACATTGAGATTCTCTGCCGGGCGCGGCGCGCGGGCCTGCGCGTCAAGGAGTACCCGGTGGCGTGGGCGAACGATCCCGACAGCCGCCTGCGCGTGGTTTCTGACAGCCTTCGCATGCTGAAGGACTTGTGGTGGATACGGTTTGGCCTCTGAGCGCAGGGCGCAGGGTGTCGCTGTGAAACGGACCCTGGTTCTGTATCCTGATGACCGCCTAAGAACATCCTGCCAAGCCGTGGGGCCGGTCAGCCAACAGGACCGGCAACTCATTGAGGACATGATCGAAACCATGGTGGCGGAGCGGGGCGTGGGACTGGCCGCCTGCCAGGTCGGGGTGGGCAAGCGGATTTTTGTCGCGGCGCCGGAGGGCCAGCGCGGGGAAGTCCTGGTCATCCTCAATCCTGTCCTAAAGGGGGAAGAGGGGGAGGTCCTGAGCCCGGAGGGGTGCCTGAGCCTGCCCGGCGTTTCCTGTGAGGTGCGCCGGGCGCGAGCGGTGGATCTGGAAGGCACCGACCCGCAGGGCCGACCGGTGCGGCGGCGCTTGGAGGGTTTTCTTGCGCGCATTGTGCAGCATGAAGTGGACCACCTGGCGGGCCGGCTCATCCTCGACCGCGTGGGCTTTCAAGAGCGGGCGGCGATCCTCGCCGCCCTGGGCAAGCAGTCATGAAGAGCGTTTTCTTCGGCTCGGATGAGTTTTCCATGCCGGCCCTGCAGGGGTTGCTTGCCTCACACCACGCGGTGCTTGCGGTCGTGACCACCCCGCCACAGCCCGCCGGCCGGGGCCGCAAGGTCACGCCAACGGTTGTGGAAACCTTTTCCAAGAAGAAGGGGTTGCCTTGCTTGGCGCCGGCCGATCTGAAGGAACCTCACGTGGCGGCGGACCTCATGGCATTTGGGGCCGATTGTTTCGTGGTGGTGTCGTACGGCAAGATTCTCCCGCCTCAGCTCCTCACCGTGTCACGCCACGTCCTCAATCTTCACCCTTCGCTCCTTCCGAAATACCGGGGCCCGGCTCCCATCGAGTGGGCGCTCATGGCCGGCGAGACGCGCCTGGGAGTGAGCGTGATCGAGGTGGGCCGGCGCGTGGATGCCGGCGCCATTTTTAAGCAGGAAACCTGCGAGGTCGATCCTGACGCGGACGCCGTGCAAGTGCACGAGATGCTGGCGGTGCGGGGGACGCAGGCCTTGCTTTCAGTTTTGGATGAATTGGCCCGCGGAACGGCGCAACCCCGGCCGCAAGAGGAGGCGCTGGCGACGTACGCCCGCAAGCTGATGAAAGAGGACGGGCGAATCACCTGGACGCGATCCGCGCGCGAGTTGTACAATCAGGTTCGGGCGTTGAAACCCTGGCCGATGGCGTACGCTCTCCGTCAGGGCATGCGGCTGATCGTTCACCGGACGCGGGTGAGCGAGGCTGCCACGGGGGGCTCGCCTGGGGAGGTCGTGGGCATCGGTCCCCAAGGGGGTTTGAACGTTCGGACTGCGGCGGGTGTGCTCGAACTCCTCGAGGTTCAGCCGGAAGGCCGGGGGATCATGACCGGGGCCGCCTTCGCGAACGGGTACCGAGTTTCGTCGGGAGATCGCTTTGACTGAGGGCGCGCTGGTGGCCTTCGAAGTAGAACGCACGTTGCCGGAACGCCTGGCGCTCGCCAACGCAAACCGCTACGTGGTCAGGGGCTGGGCGGCCGGCCGGGCACGCATGAAGAGCGTCACGGTCTCGGTCGGCCGGACCGTCTTTCGCGCGAGCGAGGTGGAGTCCTTCCGGCCCGACATCATGCGCCGGTACGCCGAGCACGATCCGCGCTACCTCTATCTGATTTCGGGGTGGAGCGTGCCCATCGTGCTGTGTCCCGTCCCCCAGCCCCAGGAGCTCGCGGTTTCGCTGACGATCGTCTTCCGCGACGGCGGCACGCTCGTGAGGTCACTCGGCAAAATCCTTGTCGAGCCTTCTTCTCCGGCGCGGCGCGATGTCGTCCTGCCGCCCGGCGTCACGGGGCAGAATCTGTTGGTCGTTTGCATGGCGACCTACAACCCCGACCTCGCGCGCTTTCGCAGGCAGGTGGAGAGCATTCGAGGCCAGGACTTTACGAATTGGATCTGCCTCGTGAGCGATGACGCCTCCGAACCCGGCGCGCGGGCCGGCATGCGGGACGTTCTCTCCGGCGACCCCCGCTTTCAATTCATCGAGCACGGTGAGCAGGTCGGCTTTTATCACAACTTCGAGCGGTGCCTGCAGCTTGTCCCCGCTCAGGCCTCTTGGGTTGCTCTGGCCGACCAGGACGATCTCTGGTATCCGCACAAGCTGAGTACCTGCCTGGCGCGCCTCACAGGCCCCACGCAACTCGTCTATTGCGACATGCGCATTGTTTCGGCATCGGGGCGGGTCCACAGCGCCACGTACTGGACAAAGCGCACGAATCACTACCGATCGCAAGACATCGATCTTCTCGCCGTCGCCAACACCGTCACGGGCGCTGCCTGCGTTTTTCGCCGCGGCCTCTTGGACCTGGCCCTGCCGTTTCCTCCCCGCTATGGAAATGTTTTCCACGATCACTGGCTGGCCGTGTTGGCCGCCGCCTCCGGGGGCATCCGCTACGTGGATGAGCCGTTGTACGACTATCTGCAAACGCCTGAGGGCGTGATCGGGCATTATGCGTCCCTGCGCCGGACGCTGAAGGATTTCACGCAAAGCGTCGGGGCCCGCTCCAAGTCTCCATGGAAGGCGCCGTCGAGATTCGTTGCCTCGGCCGTCGGCCGCACGATCGAGGTGATGAAGATGTTTTACCTTTTCCGCGAGGGGGCGGGCGAGGGCATCTGGACGGTCCTCGAGACGGCCCGGCTTCGGGTGGGCCCCAGCCGGGCGTGCAAGAAAGCCGGACGCGCCTTGCGGCTTTGGGGGATTCTGGGCCTGCGTTGGAAGATCCGGCGGCGCGGCGCCCGGCTCGCCCGCGTGGAGGATTTTCTGCTGCTGAGCCACGCGGCCCGGCTCGGATACCGCGTCTTCCTGGCGGTCCCGTTTGGACCGGCCCTGTGGATTCGTCCCGCTCGATATGTGGTAAAGAATGTGGTAAAGATGCGGGGCCGGGACCCGGGCCTTTGCGGTTTCAGGAGAAAGTTTTCCGGCAGGTGCTTCGAGGTGACGCCGGGCCGAAAGCCGTGCGTGAATGTGGTGACTTCGACGCTGGAAGCGCACTTGCTGTTTGCGGGCTACCTGACCGTGCTGAACATGGCCAAGCGGCTCTCGGATCTGGGCCACACGGTTCGCATCCTGCTCACCGACCAGATCGTACTCTCTCCCAAGGCGCGCTCAAAGCTGTGCAGCCACGATGAGCGCCTGCGCGACTTTCTTTCGCGCGTGGAGCTTGTACCGTGTTTCGACCTCGGTCACCGCATTCCGATCACGCCGCACGACGTCTTTGTGGCAACTTCGTGGTGGACGGCTTACCTTGCGGCCGAGGCCGTCGCCAAGACCGTGTATTCGAAGTTTATCTTCCTAGAGCAGGACTATGAGCCGATTTTTTACGCGAACAGCGCGTGGCGTGTCTTGGCCGAAGGCTGCTACCGATTGAATTTCTTTCCGATCTTTTCGACGGAGATCCTCCGCCGCTATTTTCTGGAATCGGGCTTGATCGCGCCCGAGAACGCAGGGGAAAGCTTCTCGAACCCCGTGCTGGCCTTCAGCGCGCCGGACGGCTTCGAGCTTGAGACGCGCCGGCCCCGGCGGCTCGTGTTCTACGCCCGGCCCGGCGAGCATCATGCGCGCAATCTTTATCCCATCGGGCTCGCAGCCCTGGACCTTGCGGCCGAGCAGGGTGGCTTTCGAGCGGGCGAGTGGGAGGTTCTGGCCGTCGGAGGGGACGTGGGGCTCCAGATCCTGCCCGGCGGGCTTTGCGTCCGACACCTGGGCGTCCTGACCGTTCAAAAGTATGCAGAACTTCTCGCGGGCTCCGACCTCGGCCTGGCGCTGATGTATTCACCCCACCCGGGGCTGCTGCCGATCGAGATGGCTTCGGCCGGCATGCTCGTCGTGACAAACACCTACGGGATCAAAGACCAGGCGTATTTTCACTCGATTTCCCGCAACATCACGGCGGTCGAGACCTCCCCTCAAGCCCTGGCCGAGGCCTTGCTGGCGGCCTCCAAGCGGGTGGGGGACGCCGAGGCGCGCATTTTAGGAAGCCGCGTCAACTGGCCTCACGACTGGAAAGAGGCCCTTTCAGATGAGCTGCTCGAAAGAGCCCTGGGTGCGGTCCGGCAATCCTGCGCGGAGGCCCAAGTCGTTGCGCATCCGAATCATTCGGGTCCTCATGGGACTGAGTGGGCGGGATGAAAAAGATCGTGTTCATCGTTTCAAGCGCGCTGGCCCTTCTCCTCACCCTTGAAGGAATCGTTCGGGCCGGGCTGTACCTGCTGCCGAGGGAGGCCAGGGAAGCGTTTTATGCGCGGGAGGGGCTGATCGCGGGCCCCTTGTTTTACGAAACGCTTGAGGACGGAACTCGCATGAACCGGTTGGGGTTCCTGGGCCCCGAGTTTGCGCTCGAGAAGCCGCCCGATACCTTTCGGCTCCTCATGATCGGCGGGTCCGCGGTTCGCCGGGGGCTCAGCGAAGCGCTGCGAAGAGAACTCGCCGGCGCGTGCCCCCGTTCGCGCTGCGAGGTGATCGATGGCGGAGTTCCGGGCGCCGTCTCAGCCCACGAGCTTTACAATCTCGCCCGCTGGCTTTCGTACGATCCCGATCTGGTGATCGTCTACGACGGCTGGAACGACGTTTACTTTTCCCGCTACGTTCCGGAGCAATACGCCCCGGAGACGGAGGCTCTGAGGCGGCGGCTCGCCCGCCTTCGAAAGCCGAACTACTGGTTGATCCGCCATTCGCGCCTGGTCCAGGCCGCCCGGGCGATGAGAAGGAACCTGACGTCCTTCTTCGAGCCGGCCGTGGCCTGGGCCAGTCCCAGCACGACATTTACCGTGAACTGGATCCGGGGCAGCACGGTTTTCACGGTCCTGCCTCATGCCCCGATCGCGGACCGATTCTCCCAGACGTATTTTAGAAACCTGGTTGAGATGGGCCTCGAGCTTCGCCGCCGCCGCGTGCCGGCGCTGTTCATTCTCCAGCCGTCGCTGACGTTCGCCAGCATACGGCGTGGCTTGAGCCCCGCCGAAAGGTTGGTTTCGGAACAGGTCGCTCCGGAGCTTCGAAACGATTGGGTTTATGCCGTCGGCATCCTGTATCCTCGAGCTCAGGCGGCTCAGGTGGCGGCGCGGAATCGGCACGGCTACCCGTTCCTGGATTTCAGCGACCTCTTCACAGGGCGTCCGAAGCCCCTGTTTGAGGATCTTGTCCACATGACGCCGGAGGGGAACCGTTGGGTGGCCTCGCAAATTGTGCGCGTATGCCGTTCCCGCAACCTTCTGGCCGACACGAGAGAGTGATGTCCATTCTAACCATCTTGACACCCGCTCTCGAGACATCCTATAATAAAAGATTGTTCTCATCCTTGATTCTAACACTTCATCCCCGGAGGACTTCGGCATGGCGATTCGTGTAGGCATTAACGGCTTTGGGCGCATCGGCCGGCTGGTGTTTCGTGCGGGGTTTCGCAACCCTGCTCTGGAGATCGTGGCCGTCAACGACCTTCCGACCCCCTCCAAGACCCTTGCCCACCTGCTCAAGTACGA
>CAZPNG010000210.1:0-7136 GCA_964587845.1 uncultured bacterium
GCCAGCGCAATGGGCATGAGAAGGTTCACGCAGGCCGCATAGGAATTGTTGTTTACAAACGTGGCAAAGGAGCTGTCGGTCGTTAAGTGGGGCAAGGGCAGGAAGAGAAGCCTTTGCCGAAGCCCGAGGAAATACAGCAGCAAACCCACGGAAGCCAGAACCAGCGCGGACACCACGAGAAGCCGTGCCAGGCGCTCGATCCGTACAAAGTGGGTCGCTCTCTGGTAGACGACCCAAGCCTCCGCGAGGGCACTCACAATCTGAACCACCGCCTCCCGCGTCTCGAACGGCACCGCAGTCCTAAAGCCGAGAGCCAGATCGGGCAGCGCGGAGCCCACAAGCTGGACAAGGGCGACCGCCAACACCCAGAGGGGCAGGAGAAACCACGCGGACTTTCGCGCGTGAATCTCCCCCAGACTGATGCCTGCCGCAACCCACAATCCAAAGGAGAAGATTGCGCCGGCCTGAAACGCGTAGGTGAGGACCCCAAAGGGAAGCCCCAAGACGAAGGGCGAGGAGACAGCCAGCAGGGCGGCCAGCCCTTCAGCCCAGGAATGGCAGAACTTGACGAGCCGGAGTCTCACCGGGCTACCCGGAAGCGCGTTTCGGGATCTTGGAGATCAAGCTCCCCAAGGCGCTCTTCGCAGAGGATGCCGGCTTGTGGGTGGTGTAACTGTAGCGGTAATAACGGTAATGGCGCCGCTCGCGGTCGATGTCCAGCCCGTTCAAGATCACCCCGACGACGCGCCCGCCGGAGCGCATGAGCGATTCCTTGGTCTCCCGCACGATGTCCCGGCTCACCTTGCGGGCCATGACCACGATCACCACGTTTTGGGCCTTGCCGGCCAGCACGGAGGAATCCGCCAAGCCGATCGTGGGGGGCGCATCGAGAATGACGCGGTCATAGTGAGAGGCAAGCTCGGCCAAGAAGGACTCCATGCGGCTGGAGCCGAAGAGTTCCGAGGGATTGGGCGACACCGGCCCGCTGCCCAAAAACTCGAGCCGTTCGATCTTGGTCTTGACGGCGAGCTCCGCCGCCGTCAGCGATGAAGTCAGCACGTTGCTGACCCCTCGCTTGTTTTCAAACGAGAATACGCGGTGCAGCCGCGGGCGCCGAAGGTCGCAGTCCACGAGCAGGGTCTTGTTGCCGTCCTGCGCCATGGAGATGGCGAGGTTCGTGGCAATGATGCTCTTTCCCTCGCCGGGAATGGAGCTCGTCACCACGAGAAACTTCGTCCGCTCTTGCGGAATGGAAAAGTTCAGCGACACCCGGATGTTTCGAATGGATTCCGCGAGCACCGATTGGGGCTCCAGGGTTGCGTACAACGTCTTCTCGGAAATCTCCTCCTGCGGGAGCTTGATCTTGGGCACAAATCCCAGGAACGGAAGCTTGGCGAACCGCTCCACGTCCTCCTGGTCCTTGATGCTGTCGTCCAGGAGGTCCCGCACGATGACGAAGCCGCACGTCACGACCAGTTCCAGGAACGCCGCGAGCAAGAGCAGAAGGCCCCGTTTGGGTTCGCTCGCGCGCCGGGGCGGCTCCGCGAGTTTCACCACCTGGATGTTGCTGATTTGAAGCTGGGCGGCCAAGCCCGCCTTGAGGTTGTTGAGAATGTTCTGCGTTTCCGTGCGGATGCTTTCCTCGATGAACTGAAGGCTGGTTTTCACCCGGATCATTTCCGGGTGCTTCTCTTTGAAGCGCCCCGACAAACCCGCCATCTCCGCTTTGAGCTCGGCTTGCTGGGCGCGCAGCTTTTGCAGCAAAGGATTGTTCACCACCGACGGCAAAGACTGGGCCACCTCCTCCTGGGATAACTTCTCCAACTGGCCGAAGGGCGTCTGCACCTTGATCTTCTCGGCCTCATCTGGGAACCATTTCAAGAGTTCCTTCGAGACAAAGAGCTTGCTCTGGATGTTTTGGCGGATGTAACGCTCGGCGATGGCGTTCACGGTCTTGGCCGCAAGTTCGGAGTCCCTCATGCGGACCTTCAGCTCGAAGAGCCGCGTGGCCTTGATTTGCCGCACGGAAACGGCTTCCTTGAAGATCTCCAGTGCCCTCCACTTCTCCTTCACCCCGTAAAACGTCACAAGGTCCAGGTCGTCCGCCACCTGGGAGAGGATGGGCTCGCTCTGCATGATTTCCACCTGCGTGGCATAGTAATCCATCTGCATGGCTTCCGCCGTCTGGACCTCCTGGAACGCCGTGCCCGTGTCGGCCACTTTTTCAACCAGAAGCTGGGTCACCGCGTGATACACGTTGGGCATGCGGAAGACGATGACGCTTGCCACGAGCATCACGGAGATGAAGAGTGTGGCCAAGACGTTCCGCACGCGCCACAGCATTTCCCAGGCGCGCCGCGCGTCGAACAGCTGGTCCAAGGGTTCAGAAGTGTCCTGTACCATGAGTCCTTAAAAGAAGCTCTCGGGAACAATGATGAGGTCGTTGGGCTCCAAGTCGAGGTCCTTGGACTTCCCGTTCAGAATGTCGCCGGCATTAGCAAACACGGTTTGCTCCTTGCCCTCCCGCACGCGCACCACCTTGACCTTGCTGATGGCCGCCAGATCCGTAAACCCGCCGGCCATGGCGATCGCGCCCATGAGGGTCAGGCGCTCCTCGGATGCAAAGTCGTAAGTGCCCGGCCGCTTGACTTCCCCGAGCACCACCACGATGCGGCTGTGGTACTGCGCCACGCGCGCCGTCACCACCGGTTCAACCAGATAGTCCGCTGCAAGCAGGCTTTGCAAATGCTGCTCGACCTCGTGCACCCCCATGCCCGCCACGACGACCTTGCCCAGGAGGGGAAACGAAATCTCGCCGGTCTTGTTGACCTCCAGGGTGCGGTTCAGTTCCTCCTCCGGGTAAATGATGATCTCGATCTGATCGCCCGGTGCGACCACGTAGTCCGCAGAGGTGACCTCCGCGCCGGCGCCCTCCGCCTTCACGGGCTCGGCCTGTTTGACTTCCTGCCGGAAGGGTTTGGCATCTTTTAAGCCCTGGGTGATCCCCACCACGGGCTTCTCAACCGTGCCGTGTTGCGTCTGGGTGGCTGCTTTCGATTCCGTCTTGGCCGGTAGAGCTCCCCCGGGCTTGGTCTCGGCCGCGTGAAGCGCAGGCGCCAGCGCAAGCGCGATGGCCATGACCCAAACAGCCAAAGGGCGCATCCTAGAACCCTCCATGCATGCCGAAGCTCAAGCGCGCATTTTCATATTGGTCGCTTCCGAAGTTCGTCTGCCGATCATCGTATTTGAAGTTGAAATTTGCTGACAGCCACCGCGTCACCTGGTAGGACAGCCCCACGCGCGGGGTCATCGTCAGGTCCCGGCGCCTCAGGAAAATGTCCGAGTCGCGGTTCACCGGCGTGTCGTAGCGCGCGCGCGCCAGGCTCATGCCCGCCGACAAAACCCATTTGGGGCGAAGTCTTACCTTGAGCGTTGTGCTGTAAGAGGTCGACACGTAATAGCTCTGGCCGCCCGTCGTGGTGTCCTCGGTGTCGCGGTTGGCGCGCAGCTCAATCTCGATGCGCCGATGGAGTTTGTGATTATACAGCCCTTCGAAGTAAATGTCAGTCAGGTTCGGGGCGTTGTCGAAAAAAATGCGGTGCATGACGCCTGCGCTCGCCTGAATGGTGGCGCGGGTGAAGAGACTGCCCGAGATGCCGGCACCCCATTTGTAATTGTCGGAATTGAATAGGTGGTCGGAGCTGTCGGCTTTTTTGCCGCCGTGCTCGTGCAGGTACTGGAACTCGGCCGTGAGCTGCGTCTTGGGAGAAAGCTGGTAGTAGCCCGTGGGCGTGAGGGCCCACTCGAGCTTCCTGGAGCTGCGGTTGGAGTGATCAGAGAAGTGCTTGCTGAAAAACATCGGCTTCAGGCCCACGGACAATTTTTCGCCGAAAATATATTTCACCTCGCCGTCCACATTGAACTCCGTGCGCAGCGTGTAGACGTTCAGGCTCGTGGTGGGAATCGAGCCCAGGCGCGACCAGCGGAACGTGCCGTTGGCATTGAGTTTTTTGCCGAAGGTGTGCCCCCCGCCCACGCGGATCCGGTTGTCCATGCGGTCGTTTTTGATGAAGCGATTGTACATCAGAATGTCCGAGTCCCAGTGCAGCGAAAAGTTCGACTTCTTGCCTTCCAGCTTCAACGTCAGGTCCGGCGTCCACTGCGTGGCCATGACGGGCTTCTTGTTGCCTTCCGACTGGAAGAAATTGCTCTCGTAGGAACCCTCCACCTTGAAAGACCCATTCAAGCGTTTCTTCTTCTGCTGAAACCCGCTCAAGGCCTCCCGCTCCCGCAGTTTGATCACCTGCCACATGATCGCGTCGTCTTCCGTCCAGATGCCCGAATCTGCCGGCACCTCGCCGGCGACTTGCTTCTCGGCCATCTCGTAAAATTGCTCCACCCTCAAGGGGTCGATCGTCTCGCGCGCCTGCCCGGCTGAAGCCGGCAAAAGCAGCAACACTGAGATGGCGAGGAAGGCACGGCGCCTAAACATTTTGACCTGGTGCGGGAGCGCTCGCCGCCGCGGCCGCGGGGGCCGGAGCTTGTGACGCCTCGGTCGAGATCAAGTTGTCCAGCTTCTCAAAAACCTTCAGGCGCTGGCGCACGTCCCGAAAGTTAGGATCTTTTTCCTGAAGCTGGGTGAGGAGCGTGCGGGCTTCCTCGTAGCGCTTCACCGACAGGTGCAAGAGCGCCAGGTTGTACTGCGCATCCATGAACGTCGCGTCGATCGTGAGCGCTTTGCGAAACTCCGACTCCGCGCCGGCCGCGTCTCCCCTCTGCCAGAGGATGCTGCCGAGACTGTTGTGCGCCAGGGCGAACTCGGGATTGGCATCGAGGGCGCGCTCGTAACTCTGCCCGGCTTTGTCCAGCTCCCCGATGCTCGCGTAGAGAAAACCCAGGTTGTACCAAGCCAGCACGAACTTGGGATAGAGCGACACGGCCTTCTCGTAATGCTCGATCGCCAGAGCGTAATCGCCCTGCATCAGCGCGTTGAACCCCAGGGCCGCGCGCGTGAAGCCGTCCTCGCGGATGTGCACCCCGCGCCGGGCGGTTTCGTAGCCCTCCTGGAACCGGCCCTGGGAGGTGAGCGCGTTGGAAAGCCCCGAGTAGGCCCACGCCTCCCCCGGGTCCATGCGAAGAACCGCCTGAAACATCTCTTCGGCGCCCTTCAGGCTCCCGTTTTGGAGCAGCTCGAAACCCTCATTGAGATACTGGTAACGGGCCGTCTCCATGCGCTCGCCGAACATCGCGTCCTCGTCCAGGTCGCTCATGATTTCCGCGCCCTGCTGAATGCTCTTGGCCTTGTTGACAAGCGTGTGCCCGGCCTGGAACTTGGCCATCTTGGAGCCTTTCCACTCGGGATTCTTCAAGGCCACATCCTGGTAGATCTTGGCGGCGCGCTCGTAGTCGCCCTTCTTGTAGTAGGTGTCCGAAAGCTGAAGTTTCACTTGCCGCTCGACCTGCGCATCCAAGTCCTCGGTGAGCATGGTGAGAAAAAGTTCGACGGCTTGATCGTACTTGCGGTCTTCCACGTACGCCGTGCCGAGATTCAAGCGTGCCTGCCGGGCTTCGGGAGACTGCGGCTGGATGAGGCTGGCTTGCAGGAAAGCATCCTGCGCCTCCGGATAGCGGTAAAAACGCAGCGCGAGCTTGCCCAAATCGAGAAACACGAGCTGGCGGCGCTCGGGCGAGCGTTCTGCGGCGATTCGCTGCTTGTACTTGGTGATCTCGGCATCGGCGTTGCGAGCCGTACGAATCTTTTCGCCCAGCAAACGCGCCGCCGCCGTTTCACTGTCCCGGCCTTTCGTTTCGAGGATCGACTGCACCATCGCCTCCGCCAGGTCATACTTGCGGGTCCGAAGGTAGGCGCGCGCAAGTCTCAGCTTCACCTCTCCGATCTCTTCATAGGCGGGGTACAGTTGCACGAACTCACCCAAGAGCGTAGCAGACTTCTCGAAGTCTCCTTCCTCCTCCACCTTTTGGACGCGCGACAAGAACTCGAGGCGCACCTTGTCCTTCGCTATCACCGGCCGCAGCGAGGTGTCGGCCTCCTCGGACTCGAAGGCGAGCCCTAGAAAAGCCCAAAAACGCTTCAAGGCCGCCATCAGGGCGTCCACCCACTTGAGCAGGAAAAACCGCTTGGCTTTTTTCTCGTTGACGACCTGGCCCAGCACAAACACCGCATCCGAGATGTCGGCCGAGTCTTGAGCTTCGCTCGCCACGCTCTGCGCGAAACGCAAGCCCGCCACGCGCTCCGAGTCCAAGTTCTTCTTGGTCACCTCTTCCATCAAAACTTCATCAAGCACCACGCTCAAGATGCCGACATCTTGGAAGGATTTGGCGGTGGCCGTCATGGAGAGCGAGGTTTCGAGGGCTTGAAGCGAGCGGTCGACGATGTACGTGTTGTAAACGAAAAAGAATCCCCCTATAATGACCACCGCCAGGAGGGGTTTTAGAAAGTACCCGAAGGATGTAGAGGATGTCGCCACGTCGAGTTCCGTCTCGTTTAGCCAGTCGGTTCCGTCCTAAATGCTGTTAGCTCGAAGTGTTAGCTCACTTTTAATGATACCTGATGCAGCCGCACAATTCAAAGCCCTTGCCTGCTTCATGGCTTCTGCTGCACATGGCCTATTCCCTTTGATTATCGGCACTTATGAAAACCGCTGAAGTTCCCCCCGCACGGCCGTGAAGACCTCCCTGCAGTCCCGCATCATCTACCTGATGATCTTATTCTCGCTCATCGTGATCGGCCTGATCACCTTCATCCTGGTCACCGACCAGGCCACCGACCTCACCCGCTTCAACAAGTACCGCTCCAAGCTGGCCTCGATCATCGTGAAGGACAAGCTGGACACGGAGCTGGAGGCCTTCGACGCACAGGACCCGGCCAAAAAGGCGGCCCTCGAAAACGTGCTCACCATCCTGACGACCACCGGGGTTGCGGACGAAATCCAAGTGGCCGACCCCTCGGGCTTCGTGGTGGCCTCTCACAAGCCAGAGGAAGCGGGGCAGCGTTTCTCCGGCATGGGATTCCAACGCATCCAGTCGATCGCCGAGAAACCCACTGCCGGCAAGTGGTTTTACCCGTACGTGGCTCAGGACGGGCGGCACCTGGACGTCTTCATCCCAAAGGTGGA
>CAZPNG010000211.1:0-2548 GCA_964587845.1 uncultured bacterium
GAAGGAAGCCGCTACGGAATCCGACTTCGACCCCTCGGCCACGATGCGCCAAGGCGATCTGGAACGCATCGTCTCCCAGCTGCCTGCGCACCTCTCCGAGCGAGGCTTCAGTCTGATTCACATCATGCCCGTGGCGTTGGAGTATCCCGTCGAGACCGCAGCGGGCGCGAGCTTCCGGGATTTTCTCGACGCGCTCCCCCTGCCTTGGCAGACCGTTGTCACCCACGCAGCAGACTTGTGGGGCACGGCCGACAAGCGCGTCATTCTCAAGCTCGGCCCGCCCAACGCCCTGTTCCACACCCCCGGCCTCGGCGCCTTCCGGCAAGCCGCGGCCCGCGCGCATGAGCTTCGCGGCCCTTGGTCAGCCGAGCCCCTGCTCTTCCCTCTCTCCCTGGATCACATGCCCGCGCGCCACCTGGGTGCTGAGGACTACCCGGTGCACGACACTGAGCTAGGCGAAGTCATGGTGAAACGCGACCTCTTGCACGACGCCAACGTGACTTTCTGGCCGGCTCCATTCTTCGAGCGCATGGCCTATGAGTTGGCCGCGCGCCTGCAGATACCTACCTCCCGAGTGTGGCTCACGAGGCCCTGGAAAAGCGGCGAAATCCGCTCAGTCATTGAGCTCTGGCCCGGGGCTCATCCTCTGCTCAACACGACGCAAGATCCTCCTCTGCACCACGAACTGCTGCTGCGGCGCCCCGAACTGTGGCAGATGCATCCCGTACGTCTTTCGAACTGGGTTCCCCGTCTCAAACAACCCAAAGATTTCATTGGAACCTATCTTCTCTCGCTCTTTCTGAGGATCGGAGACCATGACCGAGTCAGCCATATCTTGGTGAAGAGGGCAGGCAGGAGCTGGTTCTACGACGCGCGATTGTTCGATTTTGAAGCAGCACTGTTATTTCAGAACCAGCCGTCGCCGCATCCGGACTATATCGTCGAGTGCCTCACCAACCACAACGCGCCCCTCTTGCGGCGGTACGGGCTCGCCATCGTTGAAAAACTGGCGGGCCTCAAGGACACCGAGATCGGCGAGCTTGTCGACGGAGTCTTCCGGGACGAGTTCAGATCGGCAGCGGAGATGCGGAACTCGCTCGGCACGTTTGACGACATCAAAGGGCGGGTGAAGACGGAGCTCTCAAGGAGCCGCGACGCCTTCCGCCAGGCCCTTCCAACCATCCGCGCCGCCCGCTCCTCGAGCGCCCGCGTCGGCTGGACCCATGCCGCCCTTGGAGTCTTAGCCCTGGCAGCCAGCGTATCGGCGTGGCTCCTCTTGCGCAAGCCGCGCAAGGAGAAAGCACCGGCGGCACCCTGGTCCGAGGAACCCCTGCTGATCAATCTCACTCAAAGGGGATTTGTGGAAATCGGCAGGACCCCGCTGCCGCACTACTATCCAATCTTTAAGGAAGAGGGCGGCATGGGACGCACGGTGGTCTTGAAAACACCTCTCGGCAGACCTTGGTGGGAACCCTTCGTAGAACGCCTGGCTTTTGAATTGGGCCGCCGTGTAGGAGTCGAGACTCCGCGCGTGTGGCTTGCCCATAGGCCTCGCCACTCGGTTCGCGCGGCCGTCGAGTATTGGGAGGGAAGCCAACCCGCTCGCACCCTCACCACGCCTCCCATCGGTTTCGCGGTGCAGCATCCAGAGCTTGAGGATACTCTCAACCTCCCGGCCTGGATCAAATACCTGCCGGATCCCGGCCCGTTTGTGAGAACGGTCATTTTGAAACTGTTCCTGCAAGACCACGATCGCGGGGCTCAAAACGTGTTGGTGCGGGACATTCCGGGCGGCATGGACGCGCGCGCTTCGGATTTCGCCGACGGATTTCCCGAAGCGAGAAGCCCTATTCCGCCGAGCGAAGATATGGGTCAAGCGCTCACAGCCGAGCCGAACATCCAAATCTTCGCCCGCCACGGGCTTGAGGTATTGGAGAAACTGGCCGCTCTCGAGAAGCCGGAATTCGCGGCCCTCGTCGAAGGGGTCTTCCCGGTGTCCCTTCTGCCGGCCGCAGATGCTTCTGAAGTTTCCTACTCCCTCAGAAAAGGGGAGATCTTGCGCCGACTGATCGCCAGCCGCAACGTGGTACGAAAAGTGCTGCCGAAGCTTCGAGCAGCCAGCGCCCGGGCAAGCAATCCCATCGGCCCCTGGTCAAAGGAACCTCTCTTCATCGATCTGGAATCCGAGGGATTTAGTAAAGTGGGTACGATCCGCGGGTTTGACCCCTACCCTCTCTACCAAAAGGGAAGGCAGAAAATATTCTTGCGGCTTAAGCAGCATTCGGACTGGCGGCGGTCGAAGATGTGGCCAACTCCCTTTCTCGAGCGGTTGGCTTACGAGGTCGGAGTCAGGATCGGCGTTCAAACCTCTCCTGTCTGGCTGACTAGGACGCCGGCCGGCGAAGTCCGCACGGCTGTGGAGATTTGGCAGGGCACAAGGGCCATCGACGACCCGCACAGAAAGCGCCTCCATCCATTGGTCACGAAGCATCCGGAGCTCAAAGAATTCGAACCCATTAACTTGCAGGCGTGGGCCCAGCACCTTGAG
>CAZPNG010000212.1:0-6212 GCA_964587845.1 uncultured bacterium
CGCCCAGGTCGCCGAGATGGTGCTGGAGAAGGCCAAGCGGCTGGTTGAGCACAAGCGGGACGTGGTGATCCTGCTGGACAGCGTCACCCGCCTGGCCCGCGCGTACAACACGATCGCGCCGCCGAGCGGCAAGGTGTTATCCGGCGGGTTGGACGCCAACGCCCTTCAGCGGCCGAAGCGGTTCTTCGGCGCCGCCCGGAACATCGAACACGGCGGGAGCCTGACAATCATCGCGACGGCGCTGATCGACACCGGCAGCCGGATGGACGACGTGATCTTCGAGGAGTTCAAGGGCACGGGCAACATGGAGCTGCAGCTGGACCGCAACCTCTTCCAGAAGCGTATTTACCCGGCCATCGACGTGAAGAAGTCCAACACCCGCAAAGAAGACATCCTCATGCACCCCGATGAACTCAATCGGGCGTGGATGCTTCGCAAGGTGTTGAACGAGCTCAACCCGGCGGAGGCCATGGAGCTCTTGGTCGACCGGTTGTCGAAGACCAAGTCAAACGCCGAGTTTCTCATGACGTTGGCGCCCAACAAGGGCGCCTCATCGAAAAAGTGACGAAGCCCAAACCAGTCATCCTGAGGGCCCCTCCTCACGCCCGAAGGATCTCTGCAAAAGCAGGAGCATAGCAAATGAAAAAAGGCATCCATCCCGAGCTTGTGACGTGCACCATTCGCTGCGTGTGCGGCAATGTCATCGAGACGCGCGGCGTGAAGAGAGAGATCCACGTGGACATCTGCTCGGCTTGCCACCCGTTTTTCACGGGCCGGCAGAGATTGGTGGACACGGCGGGCCGCATCGACCGCTTTCAGAAGCGCTTCGGGGGCAAGGTGACGCGCGGCTCGCAGACGAAGGAAGCCGCCCAAGCGATGAGCCGCAAGCCTGTGCGCAAGGCCAAGGCCGAGCGAGCGGAGAAAGCCGAAAAGGCCGAGCGAGCCGAAAAGCCGAAGTAAGTGAGCTCACCCGCCGTCCCCATGGCCGATCCTTTGCTTGAGAAACTTTCCGCCGTGGAGCGCCGCTTCCTGGAGATCGAGCAGCTCCTGGCGACGCCCGAGGTGGCGCGAGACCCGAAGCGGGTGGAGGTGCTCGCCCGGGAGCGCAAAGAGATCAAGGACGTGGCGGATGGCACACGGGCGCTTCGCCGCATTCTGGAAGATCTCCACGGCCTGGAGGAGCTGGCCTCGGGGTCGAACGCGGCGGAGGTCGAGCGGGTCTACGGGGAAGAGCGCGAGAGACTCAAGCTCCAGGCTGCGGACCTGCGCCGTTCGCTGGAGGAGCAGCTTTTTGAGGAGGACCCCGACGCCGGCCGCAACGTGATCTTGGAGATCCGGGCCGGCACGGGAGGCGAGGAGGCGGCGCTGTTCGCCGCGGATCTGTTCCGAATGTACAGCCGTTACGCAACCCGAAAGAACCTCGCCGTGGAAGTGATGAACACCAGCCCCACGGGCATCGGGGGCCTGAAGGAAGTGATTTTTTCGGTCCTCGGGCGAGGGGCGTTCGCAGCGTTTCGCTATGAGATGGGCACCCACCGCGTGCAGCGGGTTCCCGCGACCGAGGCCGGCGGGCGCATTCATACCTCCGCCGTGACGGTGGCGGTGCTGCCGGAGGCCGACGAGGTTGAGATCAAGGTGAACCCCCAGGACATCCGCGTCGACGTCTTTCGCTCCGGCGGTCCCGGCGGCCAGAGCGTCAACACGACCGACTCAGCGGTGCGCATCACGCACCTGGCCACAGGCCTGGTCGTGAGCTGCCAGGATGAAAAATCGCAGCACAAGAATAAGGACAAAGCCATGCGGGTGTTACGGGCCAGGCTCCTGGAGCGCGAGCGTACGCTTCAGGCCCAGGAGCGCAGCCGCACGCGGCGAGAGCAGGTGGGCACGGGGGACCGCAGCGGCAAGATTCGCACGTATAACTTTCCCGATCAACGGGTGACCGATCATCGGATCAAGCTGACCCTGCATGACTTGCCGCGCATTTTGGACGGCCAGTTGGACCCCATCGTGGCGGCCCTGCGCGCCCAGGAGCGTGAAGGAAAGCTCCGGGAGGGCGACTGATGCGCACGCGCCGCACGCTCCTTGACGTGGGCCGCCGCCACCTGGAGGCGAAGGGCGTACCCCATGCGGACCGCTCGAGCGAGCGGCTCCTGGAGTACGTGTTGGGGGAGGCGCGCATCGCCCTGTACACCGAGCCGCGCCGGGTGGTTTCGCGCGAGGCGAGCCGCCGATACCTGGAGCTGGTGCGCTTGCGTGCGCGTCGCATGCCCGTTCCGTACCTGACCGGGGAGGCGGGCTTCATGGACCTCGCGCTCGGCGTGACCCGCGACGTGTTGGTTCCCCGGCCCGAGACCGAGGAACTCGTCGAGCGCCTCTTGAGCATGCGTCCGGCGAGCGAGCTTTTCTTCTGCGACGTGGGCACGGGCAGCGGCGCCATCGCGCTCGCGCTCGCCCACGCGCTGCCTTTTTCGCAAGGCGTGGCCATAGACTGCTCGGCCGCGGCGCTTGCGGTCGCGCGGGCCAACGCAGCCCGCCTGCGGCTTGATCGGCGGCTGCAGTTTGTCGAAAGCGATCTTTTCAACGCGCTCCAGGCGGATCTCATCTTTGATTGGATTGTCAGTAACCCCCCTTACCTGCGTTCCGGGGAGCTTGCGAACGCCCAAGACGAGCTGGCCCATGAGCCGCGCGTGGCCCTGGAGGGCGGAGCACGCGGCACGGAGGTGCTCGAGCGTTTGATTGCAGCCTCCCGCGGGCGGCTGCGGCCAGGGGGATTGCTGGCGGCGGAGATCGGCTTCGATCAGGGCGCGGCGGCGCGCCGGGCCGCCGAGGCTGCCGGCTTGACGGACGTATCTATTAAAAAGGACCTTGCAGGCATGGATCGCATGCTGCTCGCACGGAGATAGATGGATAAGCTCGTCATCCAAGGAGGCAGGAAGCTGAAGGGCCAGGTCACGTGCTCCGGCGCAAAGAACTCGGTCCTGCCGATTTTGGCGGCCTCCCTCTTGGCCGAGGAAGAGTCCGTGATCGAGGGGGTGCCGTCGCTGCGGGATGTCGAGAGCATGGTGGGGCTCCTGCGCGCGCTGGGCGCGGAGGTGTCCTTTGAAAACAGCACGGTGCGCGTCAAGCCCGGCAACGCGCTCAACCACGTCGCGCCCTGGGACATCGTGAACACCATGCGCGCCTCGGTGTGCGTGCTCGGGCCCCTGCTCGGCCGCCTGGGAAAGGCGGAGGTTTCGATTCCCGGCGGCTGCGTCATCGGATTGCGCCCGATCGATCTGCACTTGAAGGGCCTGACGGCTCTGGGGGCGTCGATTGAAATTTCCCACGGGTACGTCAAGGCGCAGGTGCGCCGTCGCCTGCGAGGCGGCGATGTGTACCTGGGCGGCGCGTCCGGCTCCTCGGTGCTGGCCACCGGCAATGTGATGATGGCCGCTGTGCTGGGGCACGGGGAGACGCTGATCGAAAGCGCGGCCTGCGAGCCCGAGGTGGAGGACCTGGCGCGTTTCTTGAACCGCATGGGTGCCCGCGTGCGCGGGGCCGGATCGCACCTGGTCTCCGTCAAGGGGGTCAAGAAGCTGCACGGCGCGCGCATGCGCGTGATTCCCGATCGCATTGAGGCCGGCACCTACATGGTGGCTGCGGCCCTCACGGGCGGGGACGTCGAGGTGCGCAATGTGGTGCCCAGCCACAACCAGGCGCTCCTGGACAAGCTCGCGGCTGCCGGCGCAAGGGTCCGCAAGTCTGAGAACACGGTGATCATCCGCGGCCGCGCGCGCCTGAAGCCCGTGGACGTGACCACACTACCGTATCCGGGGTTTCCCACGGACCTGCAGGCCCAGATGATGGCGCTCATGACCGTGACGCCGGGCCTCAGCGTCATCACGGAGAAGATTTATCCGGACCGCTTCATGCACGTGAGCGAGCTTGCCCGCATGGGCGCGCGCATCCTGCGGGAAGGCTCGAGCGCCATCGTGATGGGCGTCAAGCGCCTGAGCGGCGCGCCGGTCATGGCGTCCGACCTTCGCGCGAGCGCGGCGCTCGTGCTGGCGGGCCTGGTGGCGGACGGCGAAACCGAGGTGCACCGCGTGTACCACTTGGACCGCGGCTACGAGAAGATTGAGGAAAAGCTGGGCGCCTTGGGCGCTAGCGTCAGAAGGGAGCAATCCTGATGGTACGCATTCGGCTCAGGAGAATGGGGACCGTGCGCAAGCCCACGTGGCGCGTCGTGGTGGCCGACGGCCGCAGCCCGCGCGACGGGAGGTTTGTCGAGCAGATCGGCACCTACGACGCACGGCAAAACCCCGCGAAGATCTTGGTGAACTTGGAGCGCTACCGTTACTGGGTGGCCAAGGGCGCTCAGCCCTCCGAGACCGTCAAGAGCCTCGTCAAGAAATCCTCGAAAGGCTGAGGTTGCTTCGCCCGCGAAATGGCGGGCAGGCTCGCAATGACCGCATCACGGGTCATTGCGAGCGAGTGAGGAGTGAATGATCGAGCGAAGCAATCTCGGAGTTCGCATGCGCATCGACATCGTCACCTTATTTCCCGGGCTGGTGAAGGCCCCGCTGGAAGAGTCCATGATCAAGCAGGCGCGCAAGCGCGGGGTGGTGGACGTGCGGATCGTGAACCTGCGCGAGTTCGGCTTGGGCCGCCACCGGGTCTGCGACGACAAGCCCTTCGGCGGGGGAGCCGGCATGGTCATGAAGCCGGAGCCGGTCTTCGCGGCGGTGGAGCGCGTGCGCACGAAAGGCGCGCGCGTGATTCTCATGAGCCCTTGCGGCAAGCCCTTCACGCAGAAGGTGGCCCGCCGCCTGGCCCGCGAGAAGCACCTCGTGCTCCTCTGCGGACATTACGAGGGAGTCGATGAGCGCGTGAGAAAAGCTCTCGCCGACGAGGAGCTTTCACTGGGCGATTTCGTGCTGACCGGCGGGGAGATTCCGGCCCTGGCCGTGACGGACGCCGTCGTGCGGTTGCTTCCCGGAGCGCTCGGTAACAGCGCTTCCCATGATAGCGAGTCTTTTTATGAGGACCGGCTGGACCACCCGTACTACACGCGGCCCCAGGTGTTTCGGGGCATGCGGGTGCCGAAGGTGCTGGTGTCCGGCGATCATCAGGCGGTGACGGCCTGGCGCAAACGCGAGGCCCATGCATGGACACGCCGCCGCCGCCCCGATCTATTGAAGAAGGCCACACAGCTTGAGAAGGGGACATGACCGGTTGTTCATGACTCGCTTGTCATGCGGATCGGTTGTTTTTAAAAGTTCACGCATGGCACGGACGTTTAGATTTTAGGAGCGTTAACTCCGACCTTTGGAGTTCAAGCCGGGTTTAAATCTATGGAGGCATCCATGAACAAAATCCAAGCGTACGAGAAAAAGCATTTGAAAAAGACCGTCCCGCAATTTAAAGTGGGCGACCAGGTGAAGGTCCACGTGCGGGTCCAGGAAGGCGACAAGACCCGCACCCAGATCTTCGAGGGCACGGTGATCCGTCGCCGGGGCACCGGCATGGGCGAGTCGTTCACGGTGCTCAAGGAGGAGCGCGAGGACCAGATCGAGCGCGTCTTCCCGCTCCACGCGCCCGTAGTGGAAAAGGTCGTGGTGAGCCGCCGAGGCGAGGCCCGTCGGGCCAGGCTTTACGACCTCAGGAAAAAGAAGATCATCGAGCTGTCGTCTAGTCGATAAAGAGCGCCCCCGCTGCTTCGCTTTGCGAAGCAAAGCGGCGGGAGCTCCTCGCAATGACGCGAGTCGCCGCCGAGGTGCAGGATGTACCGGTTCGAGATGGAGCTCTACGCCGCCGGATTCGCGCGCGTGGCGGGTGTCGATGAAGCCGGCCGTGGGCCGCTGGCCGGTCCGGTCGTGGCCGCGGCGGTGATCCTGCCGCGCGAGGGCGCGCCTGAGGGGCTGCGGGATTCCAAGCTGCTCACCCCCCGCCGGCGCGAGGCCCTGTACCAGAAGCTCCAAAGCTGCGCCCGCATCGGGGTGGGCCTGGCCAGTGAGCAGCTCATTGATGAAATCAACATCTTCCAAGCTGCCCGCCTCGCCATGAGGCGCGCGATTGACGATCTTACCGAGCGGCCCGACGCGCTCCTGGTGGACGGCCCCATGAGACTCAACCACGGCATTGAAGAACGCGATGTGATTCACGGCGACTCCCTTTCGGCCTCCGTGGCGGCGGCTTCGATCATTGCCAAGGTCACGCGCGATGCTCTCATG
>CAZPNG010000213.1:0-3637 GCA_964587845.1 uncultured bacterium
CAATCATTCCCTGTACGTTGAGCATTTCAAGTTCGTCATAGCATCCGCCGAGCGCGCGCGCGCCTGGGCCGACAGAGCGCGCTCCTTGCGCGAGCGCCAGGCCGCTGCCCGCAGCTCGGCCTCTTCGCCCGGTGAGCCGTCGCCGGTCGAGGCGCCGACCTGGGTCGATCGGGAAGACGTGCGCTGGAAGGTCTACGAGCTTTACGAGACGCGGAAGATCGGCGACGCGGACGAGCGGGTGGGGCGCATCATGGAGCTCGTCCAGGACCTGGCGTGGAAGCTGAACGTGGATTTGCGCGCTGCCGTGAGCCTTGATATTGGAACCGTGAGCGTTTTGGGGATGAGGGACTGGCCTGAGGAGGACTTGGCTCACTTCTTAGAAACCCTGCGGGGGTTTGTGCGCGACGCGCCGTACCTGGCTTCCCATCGCAACGAGGGCTCCCTGCTGCTGGTCGCGCTCCTCTTGGAGGCCCAGCTCTTCGATGCGTTGTGGAGGCGGCCCATGACTCGGCTGGACGCCTCCAAGCCCAAACTTTTGGCCGGCAAATCGATGCAAGGCCTTCGGGATGCCTTCGCTCATCGGAGTGTCCGGCTCTTGTCGGGTCTGGGCCGGGAGCCCGCGGCGCACGGGTTCCTGAAGGCGATGCTGATTGAAGCCATGCCGCCGGGAACGGTTTTCAACAGGGTCCGCATGGACCGCGCCGTTGCGCAAGCCCGCTTCCGGAAGTTTTCCGATGTCGCCGGCGCTGTCTACTGGCCTGTCCCTCGGCCCGTCCTCGTGAGGAGGATCGCGCTGCTTGCGCTCGGCGTGGCCGCGCTAGGCGCGGCGCTCGCCGCGCTGCACGCCGCGTCCCTTGGCGTGGGCCTCCTCGTGGTTGGGTTGCTTCTCCTCGCCTCGGAGTGGGGAATGCACTCGCTCGGGCTGCCCACCCTGAGAAGGCTTGCGCGCAAGCACATTTTTGAGCGCGCGCCCGCGGCCAACGACGTGGCGAAGTTGCTGCGCCCGAAGGGATGGTGGAAGTTTGAAGCCGAGGAGGTGACGTTCGTTGTGGGATTCGGGCTGGGGCTTGCGGTTTCATACGTGGGACCGAACCTGGAAGCTGTGGCCCACGAGGTTGCGCATCTCGTACTGGCCAGATACCGCGCGCTGGGGAATCGGGTCACGGATATTCTCCTCGACGAGCTTTATGCGCATTGGCGCGAACTCCTGGCGTGGCTTAGGCCGCAGTCGGGCCCCTGGCGCTGGATGCACACGCGCATGACGGCCTATGCGGCCCAGTACGCGCAGGCCTTTTTGGAGGAGCTCATGCAGGATCCGCAATCCCTGGGGGCGGAAGCGCCCACCCTCGAGCTTGCGCATGGGACGCTTCAATTTCTCGGGCATGAGTCAGTGAACGTGCTCGTGCGCATCCTGGCGGCTTTTGCAAACGGTTCGAGATCCCGGTTGAGGCGCGCAGATGTCGAGCGCATCGATCTCCTGTTTCAGGAGTTGGGTCAGCGCCGGGCGGGACTGGATGGTTTTTACCGGCAGTTTGGGGCATTGTTCGAAGAAGACCTTCGCCAGGCTGTGGAGGCGCTCCTTCACGAGCGGACGCAGGAGGAAGTGACCGTCCAGGCTTGGCTCGATACGATGCTGGACCGCGCGAGCGCCAAGGCGAGGCAATCCGCCTCCCGCGCTGTTCGCAGCACGCGGCCCGCTTCCGTTGAAAAATTCATTCCCTGGACGAATCAGGGCACGGCTGTGGAGGCGCCGGCGGGCTTGAGCGAAGACTTTCGGGATCCCGGAGGGGCGGCGGAGTTCCGGGAGGCCGCGATGGATGCTCAGCAGAAAGTGTTCGAGAAAATCCTGCGAAGCCCAACCCAAAACGTGCTGGCGCCTTCCTATATTGACTCCTATCTCGCCTGGTTGGCCCAGCTTCATGTCAATGCGTTCGATTCCTTCGTGGGCCCAGACCACTGGAAGGGAAAACTGGACGTCCTAGGCGACGACTTCATGTCTTCCTTCGTTCAGGCCGCCAGGCACTTAAGCTCCGCGCGCCACGCAGCGGCACGGGGAGGCAAGGGCAAAGGGCGGCGCTTTGAGCGACCGCACCGGCAGAACCTCCCGCAGCCCGAGACGCCTCGGCCTCGCTTCGAGCGCAACAAGTGGAAGCTTCTGGCGATGGCTCTGAGGGGCCAACCGGTTTTGGTCCTGGGGGGGCTGGCTTCCATTGTGTGGGCACTGAAAGTCGCCCATGGATTTCTGGTCCTGCAAGGGGTGCCGTTCGCGCTTTCCGCCATCACCGCGGTTCAGTTTTGGTATATCCGCATTACGGTTCCGGAAGCTGCCCGCAGCCGGGCTTTTATTTACGGATTCAAGGCCGCTGGCTGGGTGAATCTCGCGGCGCTCCTTTTCTATGTGGCGGCGTTGATGCTGAATCTCTTCGGCGCCCCGCTGCCGGCCCTCCTCAGTGTTGAACATATTTCCCCCATCGATTTATGGCTCTCGATCAGTGTACCGATGGTAGGGATCTGCAACGTCATGCAACAGTTTCTCTACGGGCTATTCGGCGGTGGTATGAAGTCTGACGGCCTCTTTGACCAGATTCTGCTCAAGTGGCACGGCCTTCCCACGGATTTCCGCAGCCCGCTTGGCGGCAGCATCGGCAAGGAACTCGCGCGCTTGGAAAAGCGCCTGCGTGGACGCCACTCCGCCACGCGGGTTGAGCCGCCGGCCATCGCGCAGGAAATCCTCCTGCGCACGGTCCAGGGCGAGGCGCAACTCATTGATTCCGCGGAGTTCCTGCCGCCGGGCCTGGAGGCCTTTCGGCGCTCGGTCCTGGCGCGCCTGGAAGGCGCGCGCGGCTCGCGGGCGGCCGAGATGGCTCGCTGGCTTCTGGAATCTCCCGTGGCCATCATGGCCGACGCGCTCACGCCCTGGTGGACAGGCGGCCCGGCAGATCCGCGCGAGCCGGTCTTCAGGGGAATCTACGCCCTGCCGGGCCTTGTCCCGACCCGCAGTCTTCATCTCATCGACCGCCTTCGAATCAAGGGCTCCGCGGGGGCGAAACTTGACGAGGATGTGCCCATCACGTTGGAGCACGGCGCGGATCCCGAGGATGTCCTTTGGCACGGCCTGACGCGCAAAGCAGGGGAGGCGGAAATGACCAGCGCGCTGGCTCTGGGGCTGCTCCTCGACACGGTATGGAAAACCGGTACGCTTCCCGACGTCTATCTTCCGGTTGGCCTCAAGCGCCTTTTGACCGTGAGGCACAAGCTGCAAATGAAGGACATCGTCCAATATTTTGCAGACCGCTACCTCGAGGCCGACAACGATGCCGTCATTCTAAGAGCTGTGGTTGACGGAGCAGGCATGACACCGCCCTTGTCCAGTGAACACACCCTCGCTTACGCACGCGCTTTCGTTGATCTGGTGCAGCCCGTCCAGATGATCGACGTCAACAGCTCGCCGCTGAGGATCCGCACGGTCCGGCCCTTCTTTCAGAGCCAGCACTTCCTCGAATCGTTCTTTGAGAAAACCGGCGGCAGCCGATACGGTCTGCGGCCCGCTTTGGAGTTTCTCAACCGAGTCCTGCGATCGATTCTGCTGGCCTATCAGGCGCCCGATTTTCTCCCGGAGGACGTGACGCCGCAGGTC
>CAZPNG010000214.1:0-7821 GCA_964587845.1 uncultured bacterium
ATGCCGCCTGAACCCATTCGCGTGCTCCTGATCGAAGACAACCCGGGCGACGCCAAACTGGTGAGTGTGCGACTCTCGGAAGTGACCACCGCCTCCTTCAAGATCGAGACCCTGGGCACGCTCTCCGCGGGGCGCGAGCGCCTCTCGCGCGGGGGGATCGACGTGGTGCTGCTGGACCTCTCGTTGCCCGACAGCCGGGGCCTGGACACACTCGAGAAGATGTTGGAAAGCTCGGCCGGCGCGCCGATCGTCGTCATGACCGGCCAGGACGATGAGCAAGTGGCGGTGACCGCGGTCCAGCAGGGCGCTGAAGACTACCTGGTCAAAGGATCCGGCGACGGGCACCTGTTGGCGCGCTCGGTCCGCTACGCGATCGAGCGCAAGCGCGCCAAGGTCGCCTATGAGCGCTTGTCACGGCAAAGGGAGCTGATTCTGCAGTCCGCCGGGGACGGGATCTGCGGCCTTCGGGAGGACGGCGCCATTTTGTTTGCCAACCCCGCCGCGGCGTCCCTGCTGGGCTGCACGCCGAAGGACCTTGAGAGTCGATTGTTCCACGAAATCGTGCACCGGCCACTTCAGGACGGCACGTTTCATGCAGCCGAGGACTGTTCCGTCTACGCGCCGCTCGCGAGGGGCTCGGCGCAAAACGCCAACGAGGACACCTTTTGGCGCGTGGACGACGCGCGGTTTCCCGTGGAGTACGTGGCGAGCCCGATGTTTGAAGACGGCCGCCTGGTGGGCACGGTGGTGACGTTCCGTGACATCTCGGAGCGCTACCGCGCGGAGAAAGAGCTCCTGCGCCTGGCTTCGTTTCCCCGCCAAAGTCCGAATCCCATCATCGAGATCAAGAAGGACGGCGCGCTCACCTACGTCAATCCCGCGGCCCTGGCTCATTTTCCGGATCTGCTCCGCCTGGGCGCGCAGCACCCCATCCTCTCCGAGGCGCGGCCGGTCGTGGTCCTACTCGCCGAGGGAGGCGAGCAGGCCATGGTCCGGGAGATCAAGTACGGCGCCCGGGTCTACGAGATCCACATTTCCTACGTGGCGGAGTCAGGGGCGGCGCGCATCTACATGACCGACATGACAGAACGCAAGCGCCTGGAGCAACTGAAGAGCGACTTCATCAGCACGGTCTCCCACGAGCTGCGCACGCCCCTGACCATCATTCAGGGGTCGGTGAGCAACCTCAGGGATGGGATTCTAGGGGCGCTCACAAGCGACCAGCAGGCGATTGTCGAGACCACCAGCCGAAACTGCGACCGTTTGGCCCGGATCATCAACGACATTCTCGACCTCTCGCGCCTGGAGTCGGGCAAAGCGAAGATGAACCGTGTCCGCCTGGACATCGCGCCCCTGGCGCGAGAGATGGTTCGCAACTTCGAGCGCCTCGCGCGCGGGAAGGGCCTTCGCCTCGAAGAGGACCTGCCGGACGGGCTGCCGGCGATGTACGCGGATCCCGACATGTTGGCCCAGGTCATGACCAATCTGCTCAGCAACGCCATCCAGTATGCATCCAAGAAGGTTTGCCTGAGGGCGAGCGCGAAGGACCGGTTGGTGCACTTGAGCATCGTCGACGACGGGCCGGGAATCCCGCCGGAGGACCGTGCCAAGCTTTTTAGCAAGTTTCAACAACTTCGCCGGCCGATGGGCGGGGCGGGGTACAAGGGGACCGGGCTGGGGCTGACCATCTGCAAGGAGATTGTCGAGCTCCATCTGGGCAGGATCTGGGTGGAAAGCGTGGTGGCTGCGGGCTCGCAGTTTCATGTCGCGATTCCCGAGTATGACGCCGCCTTCGATTTCCGGGCCACCCTCGAGCTGGCGTTCGCAGAAGCCAAGGAAAAGCGCGCCCCCTTCGCCGTGGCGGTGCTGGCGGTGGAGAATCTGCCCGACCTGCGCAGGAGGCTCTCGGCGGAGGACAATGCGCGCTTGGTGCGCGAGCTCGAGGAACGAATTCGCAAGGACGCCCTTCGCCCTCAAGACAGCCTGTGCCGGCGCCACCAGAATGATTTCGTGGCCGTGATCCGTGACGTCGGGCGGGAGCGCGCGACGGAGATTTCCGAGGCGATTCTAAAAGTTTCCGAGAATTACGTCCTCGCCAGCCGCTCCGGGGCCGTCATCCCCAAGCTGAAGATCGGAATCGGCATTTTCCCCGACGACGCCTCCGAGTGCGACGCCTTGCTGGCTTTTGCGTTGCGCGAGGTGGGGCAGACTGAAGCCGCTTCTTTCCAGGGAGGTGAATCGCATGAGGCATCCTGCGAAAAACCTGCCGCATGAGGAGGCCGCTCTCAAGAAGCTGTCGATCCTGGTGCCGGCTTACAATGAGGCCAAGACCCTCAAGCGGCTGGTGCGCAAGATCCTGGCCGTGCCGTTTCCCGTGGACTACGAGATCATTATCATCGATGACCATAGCGACGACCGCACGTTTCTCGTCGCCCAGGCCCTAGCCGGCCTCGACACGGCCCGGCGCATCCGGCTGTTCCGAAACGAGACGAACTACGGCAAGGGCTACTCGATTCAACGCGGGCTCCGCTACGCCACCGGAGACATCGTGGTGGTTCAGGACGCCGACTTCGAATACGATCCGGCCGAGATTCCGCGCCTCCTCGTTCCCATCCTCGAGCGGCGTGCCCTGGCCGTGTACGGCAGCCGCTTTCTCGGCCGCCGGATCCCGAGCGGCATGGCGCCGGCCAACTGGCTTGCGAACCGGTTTCTTACCTGGGCGACCAACAAACTCTACGGAGTTCACCTGACGGACATGGAGACCTGTTACAAACTCATCCGGGTGGACGCCCTGGAAGGCGTCACCCTCTCCGCCCATCGCTTTGATTTTGAACCCGAGATGACGGCGAACCTGATCAAGAAGGGGATTGAGATCTGCGAGCTTCCGATTGCCTACCACGGCCGCACGGCGGCCGAGGGCAAGAAGATAAGAGCGCGGGACTTTTGGATTGCCCTGCGGGTTCTGTTCACCCACCGTTTTGGCTGATGAAGACATAACTCAAGTCAATAGGATAGGTTAGGCTTGACGAGGACGCTTTGACCCCCCGCCCACCCGCAGGGGCTGGCACACGCCTTAACTTCAACCAGTTCAAGCACTTCAGGGAATTAGGGCAGCTGCCGAAACATGGGAATAGCTTCTCTAGGGCGCCCTTGCGGGCCCAACCGGTCATGATCGGAAAAAAGGCCATGAGTTATTACAAGTTGCTGGGTTTTGAGAGGGAGCCGTTTTCCTCGACTCCCGATCCCGCCTTTTTTTACCTCACGCAGGCGCACGAGGTGGCCCTCACCAATGTGCTCATCGACCTGCGGCTGCGCCGCGGGCTTTCCGTGGTGTTGGGGGACGTGGGGACCGGAAAGACGAGCCTCTCGCGCAAGCTCATCCAGTGTTTGAGCGAGCGCGGGGACTTCCTTCTGCACATGGTGCTCGATCCCTGTTTCGACAGCGAGCACGCGTTCCTGACCTCCCTGGCGCGAAACTTTGAAGTGAGACCGGCTGACTTCCCCGGCCCTGCGTCCGCAAACAGCCTGGCGGTGCTGGATCTCAAGGAGTCGCTCGAGAAATTCCTCTACCAGAAGAGCGTGGTGGAGCACAAGACCGTGGTCTTGATCATCGATGAGGCGCAAAAGCTCACCGAGGCGTCCATGGAGATGCTGCGCGTGATCCTGAACTACGAGACCAACGAGAACAAACTGCTTCAGCTGGTGCTGCTGGGCCAGCTTGAGCTACACGCCAAGCTCTTGGCGATGCCCAACTTCCTGGACCGCGTGAGCTTCAAGTTCACCTTGAATCCTCTGGGCCTTGAGGAAACCAAGCGCATGATCGGGTTTCGCCTGGAGCAGGCCGGCTACCGTCACGCCTCGCGCCTGTTTCTCGATGAAGCGATCGAACTGATCCACCGCGTTTCCCGCGGCTACCCCCGCAAAATCACACAGTTGTGCCATCGCGCCTTGAAGCGCCTTCTCATGGCCCCAAAAGGGGCCGTGGACGGGGCGCTCGTGCGCGATCTCATTGACGAGGACGTGCACTCAGGATGGCTGAGCCCAACGATCCGCTGACGCCGGAAAAGCGGCTGCTGAAACTCATCGAGGAGCCCGAGTCGGAGGCGGCCAAGAAGGAGCAGGCCCATCTCGGCGCGAAGAACCTCTTTTCGCTCTCCGCCCTACGAGGCCGGCTGGCCTTCGCGCGCGAGCAATGGGGGGCGGTCTTCGGGCGCAAGCGCGAGCCGCTGAACTTGCGCAGCGTCAACAAGAGCCTCAAGGTCGTCAACGTGGCGCTCGCCGCCTGCCTCTTGTTGGTGTTGCTCTACGAGGGGAGGGTCCTCGATCGCGAGTACGGCACGTATTTCAACGTGTCCCAGAAGAGCATGGCGGAGGTGGTGCCCTCCGAGGGGCGGAAAGTCGATCCCTTTCTCTTCGAGGAGGCGCAGAAGCAAAACGTTTTCCTGCCGCTCGCGCAGCGGCTTGAAAAGCGGTCTGCGGAGCCCGAGACGCCATCGGTGAAGCTGATCGAGCTTGTGAAGGACTTGAAGCTCGCGGGCATTTCGGTCAATCCCGACAACGAGGCGAGCACATTTTGCATGATCGAGGACGTGACCAAGGGCACGACCCAGTTCCTGCGCCTGGGCGACAGCATCGCGGGCATGAAAGTGGCCAGCATCGATTCCGACGGCGTGGTGCTCAAGCAGCGCGACGAGGAGATCGTGCTGCGGTGAACCTCGCGCCGGCACGGTTTCTTGGCCTCGCCCTGGCGTGCTGGGTGGCTCTAGCGGGCATCCCCGTGCCGGCGGCACAGGGGGCAAGGGACCCCTCCGAAAAAATCCGCCTGGGGCTTTCCAAGACGATCTTTCTCGACCTGCGCGACATCAACGTGGTGGACGTCATCAAGTTCCTGGGCCTGGAGGGGGACTTGAACATCGTCACCAGCAAGAACGTGCAGGGCCGTTCCACGCTCTTGTTGCGGGAGGTCACGATTCGCGACGCCCTCGACATCATCTGCATCTCCAACCAGCTTGCCTATGACATCAAGAACAACATCATCTACGTGATGACGGAAGAAGAGTACCAGGAGGTTTACGGAAAGGCCTTCAACGACAAGCGCAAGATCCTGACGCGCAAGCTCAAGTACGCCAAGCCCTCGTACATTCAATCGGCCCTGCAGTCCATGCTGAGTTCCATCGGCAAGGTGATCATCGACGAGGAGACGGGCACTGTCCTGATCCTCGACACGCACGATCGGCTGGCGGAGATGGACGCCATGCTGGACGTGGTGGAAAAGAAGCTCGACACGCAGGTGGTCAAGCTTCAGTACGCGGACGCCAAGGAGCTCGAAACGCAACTGCAGACCAAGCTCGACGCCAAGTCCGTGGGGACGATCTTCGGGGACACCCGGTCCAACCAGATGGTGCTGAGCGCGTATCCGGGCCGCATGGAGGAGATCCTGCCCATCATCCGATCCCTCGACGCGCAAACCAAGGCCGTCCTCATCGAAACCCGCATCTTGCAGCTCACCCTCAACCCCAAGTTCGACTACGGCATCGATTGGGAGAAAACCTTCACCAAGAGCGCGGTCAACAAGGAGCTTGCGCGCAATATCGATCTGCACGGTTCCTTTCCGATCTCCTCCACGGTCTCCACGTCGACCACCCTGGGCACGGCGACCCGTTTCCTGTTGGGCAACATCACCGACGATGAAATCCTTCTGGAGCTTAAGGCCATCAAGCAGGTCACCAACAGCAAGGTGCTGGCCAACCCGCGCCTCATGGTGCTCGACCGCCAGGAGGCCAAGATCAACATCGGCGACCGCATCCCCTACGTGGTGACGACCTCCACCGGCAGCGGCTCGAGCGTCACGGTGAGCGAGGAGATCAACTTCATCGACGTGGGCATCCAGGTGACGGTGACGCCCACCTTGAACGCCAACGGCTACGTGACCATGAAGATCCGGCCCGAGATCTCCAGCAAGACGGGGGTGGTCACGACCTCGCAGAAAAACGAGATTCCCCTGGTGAACACCACGTACGTGGAGTCCACCGTGGTGGTGCTGGACGGCAACACGGTGATCCTGGGCGGTCTTCGACGGGATGACATGTCCGAGACCATCAAGGGATTTCCCTATCTCATGGACGTTCCCGTTTTGGGAAATCTGTTCAAGAGCCGTGCGGAGGAAGCCAAGAAGTCCGAAATTGTGATGTTTCTGACCCCCAAGATCGTGACGGGCGCCGAGCAGATCACCGACGAGCCCTTCGACATCGCCGCCTCCCGTCAGACGGGCAGGGCCGCGCAGAACATCTCCGACCCTGCGGGACCGCCGGGCTGGGTGGTCAGCACGGCCACGAATCAGATCGCAGCCCCCGAGGCTTTGCTTGGCAAAGCCAAGCATCGGGGGCTCGCAGAGCCGGGCAAGCTCGAAGGGGATCCCGTGCTTGCAGCGCGCTCGGCGGCCTTGGAGGGCCCGTCGCGGTGAAGGCCTTCTGCGGGCTGCTGACTCGAGCCGGGTGCATGGCCTGGCTCCTTGCCCTGGCGGCCCTTGTGCCGGTGGGCAGGGCCGAGGAGGTGGCCCCCGGAGCGACTGAAAAGAAGGCCGCCGCCGAGATCGACGAACTCATGACGACGTTGAACCAGTCCCTTGAGGAGAACCGCGACCTTCGCAAGGAGCTTCAGGATCTCGAGGCCGCATACCGCCGGGTGGCGGTGGAGAACAACGTCTTATCGAGCCAACTTCGGCAGATTCAGGAAGGCACGATCCCGGCCGCCGAGCAGGCGAAGGCGGAGCAGCAGGGGCACATCCAGGAGCTCGAGCAGGATCTTACGCGAAAGAAAGAGGCCTACGAGCAGGCGGTGCGGGCGCGCGCAGCCGAGCGCCGGCGGCACTCGGGGTCCCGGCGCAAGCTGGCCGTCCTGAGGCGCGAGAAGGCGCGGCTTTCGGGCACGCTTTCCATGGCCATCCTGGAGGGGGAGCGCGCCACCTACCTCGAGCTCATCCGCGGCGCGCAGGAGTCGGGCACGATCGCTCTTCAGGAAATATCCGCTGCCAAGTCGGAAAACGAGCGCTTAAAGCAGGACTTGGTCGAGATGCACTTTCAACTTGGCAACGTGCTCTTTGAGCGCAAGGACTATCCGGGGGCCGTGCGGCAGTACCAGGGCGCGCTCGCGCTCGATCCCGAAGATCCCTGGTCTCATCACAACGTGGCCGTCGTGTATGACTATTACCTCGATGACAACCCCTCCGCCATTCACCACTACGGCAAGTTCCTCCGGCTTCAGCCGCTCGCCGAGGAGGCCCGGCGCATCCGGGAGCGTGTCCTGGAATTGGAACTCTTCAAATCCGTGATTCCCGGCCCGCCGCTCGCCCTCGACTTCAACCGTTCTCACAAAAAGCTTCGCTGAGCTAAGACCGCATAACTCCTTAAATCATATAAGGTTGCAAGCTAATCCAACGAGGGCATCCTCTTGTCCTGTCGGGGGAGCGCCGCTGCGCCGCCTCCAAATAGGGTCTAATTCTTTATCAATGACATAATATTTTAATCATTATGTTTACAATTGGGACAATCTGACAGTTATCAATACATAGTAAAATATAGTACTGACGAGTATAGGCACCCTAAGAAGCGTATGTTATAATATATAAGTCGTTTGGGTAGTCATGGAAGGGCTACAACCTGATCAGGGCAACTCCTGCTGAAAGGCGGGAGGCGCAAAGCCAAAGGTTTACGTCTCGGAGGCGAGATATGACTGTTTGGTTGCCAGGTTGGCGCGGAAAAAGAAAAGAACTGTGACGTTTTCTTTCTCGCGCTGTCTTGCACAAAAATGCTGCATGCAGGT
>CAZPNG010000215.1:0-3495 GCA_964587845.1 uncultured bacterium
GAAAGGGCCGTCTTGCCGGTCTTGTGCTCTCCAAGCAGGATCAAGGCCTCGCCCTGCGGGCTCGTCAGGAGATTGCCATGTTCACCGAATGGCCTGCGGGAAACCTCCGTGTGCGACAGAATGTCGCTGAACTGGCCGCGAACGCGATCCATCCAGGCCGCCACCTCGGCGGGAGGCGGGCGCGTTGGGTCGGGAGACGCTGCTGTGAGATCCTGGAAGAATCGGCGGACATCCAGCGGTCCAAACCAGCCCTGAACTTGCCCCAGGCGGGAACCCGAGAAGAGGATCGTATAAATCTCGGACAACGCGTTCGCGAAGCGCACTGCGCGCGCTTCAGAGATGGGCCGCAGCGGCCGCTCGCCTCTTTCGGCGCGGCCGGCTGCGTGGCGGCGCGCGCGGCGGCGCAAAAGTTCGGTCTCCTCGCGCAGCCACACAATGGGGCTGGCACGCACGCTGCGGTCGACTTCCAAGAGATGCCGCTCGAGAATCCCCTCCACCCACACGCGCTCCCGCACGTTGTCCGGATCGAGCCCGGCCTCGCGCATGAGCTCGGCCACGGTCCGTGCCTGCCCCATGAAGGAAGCCCCCGCGCGGGACGCCACCCGAGACTCTTCCAGCAGCAGAAGATCGGACAGGGGCTCCGCAAGTGGGCCCACGAGCGCGCTGTCGGGCAACATCCTCTGCCAGCGGCGAAAGAGAACGGGATTCAACACGGCGTCTCGCCGGAGGACAAACGAGAGCGTGCGGCGAAGGTTGTGGTTGGAGCCCTCCAGATCGCGGATGAGTCCGGCGGCGCGTTCGCTTAGGCGGGCGTGCGCCATGGCAGCGGTCGCCACCAAGCGCAGCATCTCGAAGCGCGTGAGAGAAAAATCCTCTTCAAACCACTTGGGCTCAAGGGCGTCCAGCTCATCCGCCGAGAGCCACATCGCATGGAGTCTCTTCCGGTGGTTCTCGATCTGCGCCCGGCTTGGAACCTTCAAGCCCAGCCATCCTCTGGCGCCCAGCCCCAGAAAATCCCCGGCATCGAAGAGCCGTGCTTCCTCGCGGTTGGGGCCTGCCCATCCCCGCGCCACGTCCCGGCCCACCCCATCCAGCGCCAGCCGGGCCGGAACGGAGAACCACGCACCGCGCCTGCGCAGGAGCAGGTGAGTCCCTAATTGAGTCGGAAAATAATGGAGGGCGCAGGCGTCAAGGAGAAGATCAGGAGAGCTGGCGAGGAGCGATTCGTGCAGGTACAGGCGGCCGCGGTGGACAAAAACGAGAGCGAAGGCGGGAGCGTTTGGAATCCGGGGCGGCGGGCCCCGCACGACCCGCGCCCGCGACATCGTCTTTTCGATGAAGGCCTCTGACAACCAGCCGAAGAAGCCGCGGTAGACTTGGGGAAGGACCGGATCACCGGCCCAGCGCACCGCATCTTCTCTCACCTGCCCTGCCAGCAGCCGAAGAGCGCGCTGCTCAGAGTCCGAGAGCCGATCGACTTCATACGCAGCGGTGACCACCGATTTGCCCCGCTCCGGATGTTTCCCGGCGGCGTCGGAGAGCGAAATCCGGGCGGTCAGGCGCTCCCCGCCGGAAGGGGTCGTCTCAACTTCGACGTTCACCGAATCCTTCGCCGGCTCCGCGCGCGCCGGCGCCGTTCGCACTCCCTGGAGGCCGCCCTGCCTTGAAAGCTCCAGGGCACCGCTCTTTGAAGCACGCACGACGTACTGTTGCACGTATATCGCTCCGTCTGCCGCTGCAAAGTATGCCGCGAGCCGCCACACAACTCCCGAGGTTTGGCGGGACGTCTTGACCCACGTCATCATCACAGGATCCATGTTCTCGGCCCACCCAAACCCCTCAAAAAAGGACCGGGCCAGGGCAAGAGCTCTTAGGTCCCTGGAGCTTAACTCGAGCGCCTTAGCGGCTGTGAGCCGACCTCGGATCACAGGATGCCTGTGAAGCCAGGCAATTCCCAGAGGAATGCCGGCCCGGCCGGATGCGCTGAGACGCTCACCGCTGTCCCTGAACCCGACATCGGCAATCCCGCGGCCGTGGCGAGGGATCGTGAACTCGGCACGACGGCCGGGCGAACCGACGAACCGTGAAGCGATCTGCCTGCCGTCCCGTGACAGAGAGAAGTTCAGGAAACCGGCAGTTTCCAGCTTGGGCACATCACGCAGCAAAAGATCAGCCAGGAATGCCTCCAACGCTGGCTCGTAGCGCCGCGCAAAGAACCGCTCCCGCAAGAGGTGATTTGCCATGCAGCGCAGGATATTGAGCTCCCCCGGGCCCGGGCGCAGCAGATCCAGGGTCCGCGGCCGCCCGTGTCTGCGCAGCGGCTGCCACTGGTAGCGCGCAGGGGTTTCGGAATCCTCGTGGGTCACGCGAACCCCGATGGCTTTGAGGCCCCGGGGGATTCGGAACTCAAGCTGCCGCGAGCCCCGCCGGAAAACAAATTCCGTCGCAAATCCGGGCTTCAGGGCACGGGGGTCCGGCTCTTCGCCCAGGTGCGCATGGATCTGCCTCTGGTGCCTCTTGAGCGCGCGGTTCATCACCTGCTCCGTCATGATCGTGACCTCCGGAGGGCCGCCCACAGCCGGCGATTTCCTGAAGTGCGGCGCGAGGTCGTTCCAGACTCGCCGGGCCAACTGGGCGTAATCCTCGGGGCTCTTCGCGCCGTGACGAACTGCAAAGACAGCGGGCTCCACAACCATGTTCCCTTCACGACTGAGCTCAAACGGTAGGTTTAGATAGGCCAGCCTGTGGCGCTGGAGATCAGACCCTGCAGGCGGAGCGCTCTCGTCGTAAGTCAACCTCACGAAGCCGCGCACAAGTCCGACACGAAGATCGGGCGTCATGAGCACTTTGCGAGGCCACGCAGTGCCTTCGACAGATGTTTGGGGACCGGTAGGCGCCGCAAGCAGATACCCGTCCACCTCGATCAAATGAACCCAGTCATCAGCGCCAAACCGAAGGGGCGCTTGCGGCGCGACTCCGTCTGCAGACCCGGCCATGGCAATGGAGAGTGACGACTTCCCTGCATGGCTCCTCCCTTGCAACACGAGGGCGTCGCCCTCTTCGGTGAACAACAGATTGGCGTGCACATGCTCTCCGTGAACGAGCCTGAAGCGGGCCATAAGATCGGGAAACCGGAGGCGCATGGAAGCAATCCACTCTGCGGCGGCCGCTGAAAATTCCTCACACGGGTGACGAATGGTGTAGGGAGATCTTGGATCCTGGAACCCAGAGAATATCTCCCAGGGCGTCATCAGCCACCCTGCGGGGTCGTCTCCGTGGTTCAAAACGTCAATGAGGGGATACACTTCCGAGAGAGCGGCCGCAAGCTGCCTAGCGCGCGCCTCGGACTCGGGCCCTGAAATGTCCTTGGCCAAAATCAAGTGGCCGTGCTGCGTGGGGATGAATCCCATCCGGGTGAAGGGTTCCAGCCGACCGCGAAGTTCGGGATCTAGGGGGGCGATCGTCAGGTACCAAAACCCAAGAGCGCGCGCATGA
>CAZPNG010000216.1:0-3940 GCA_964587845.1 uncultured bacterium
GCCAGGACCCGATGCCTCCGACCCTGACCCTGCGCCTGGCCAAAGCGCAAACGCTCCGATACGGCGAAAATCCGCACCAGCGGGCTGCGTTGTATCGGGACGTTGCCGGGAGCGCGGTCGAATTGTCGCAATTCCAGGGCAAGGAGCTTTCCTATAATAATTACCTCGACGTCGAGGCGGTCCACGGGCTCGCGAGCGAGTTTCCCGAGCCGGCGGCGGCGGTCGTGAAGCACCAAAATCCCTGCGGCGTGGCGGTGTCCGGACGCTTGGCGGAGGCGCTTGCGGGCGCCCTGGCCTGTGACCGGGAGGCCGCCTTCGGGGGCGTGGTGGGCGTCAACCGCAAGGTGGACGGCGCCTTGGTTGGACTTCTGCTGGCCGAACTGGCTTTCTTTGAAGTGCTTGTGGCGCCCGGCTATTCGGCCGACGCGCTGAAACGCCTGAGCGTCCGCAAGAACCTTCGCGTGCTGATGATTCCGCCGGGCCACGCGAGCCGCGTGGCGCTCCGCTCCTCGGAGTTCGGCTATATCGCGCAGGAGCGCGATCTCGCCGAACCGCGGGCGGCTAAACGCTGGCGCGTGGTGACGCGCAAGCGCGTAAACCCTGGAGACCTCAGGGCGTTGCGCTTTGCCTGGACGGTGGCCAAGCACGTGCGCTCCAACGCCATTGTCCTAGCGCACCCCCAGGGCCGGGCCGGCGCAGCGACCGTGGGCATCGGGGCGGGCCAAATGTCGCGCGTCGACGCCGTGCGGCTGGCCTGCCTCAAAGCAGGTGATCGCGCGCGCGGCGCCGTGCTGGCAAGCGACGGTTTTTTCCCCATGCCTGACAACGTCGAGGTGGCCCGCGAGAACGGTATCCGCGCGATTGTGCAGCCGGGCGGCTCGATTCGCGACGGGGAGGTCACCGCGGCGGCCGACCGGGCGGGGATCCCGATGGTCTTCACCGGAAAGCGGCACTTTAAACATTAGAACCTTTAGAACTTTGAAGTACGCCGAGGCCCTCTCGTTCCTCAATTCCCAGGTCAATTATGAGCGGCGGTGCTTTGATCTTCACGCGATGCGCCTTGATCGCATGCGCGCCCTCCTCGGCGCGCTGGGCCACCCCGAGGCCCACTTGCGAGCGATCCACATCGCGGGCACCAAGGGCAAGGGCACCGTGGCCCACTACGTGGCGCGCATCCTGGACTGCGCCGGCTACCGTGTCGGCCTCTACACTTCCCCGCACCTCGCCGACGTGCGCGAGCGCATCTCGGTGGCGGGCGTTGCGATTTCCAGGCCCGAGTTTGCCGGCGGCCTGGCCGAGATCCGCCAAGCCGTGCGCCCCGGTCTTGCGAAGGGTCTGGGCAAGCCCACCTATTTCGAGCTCCTCACGGCGTGCGCCTTCCTTTATTTCCGCCGTAAGAACGTAGATTTTGCGGTCCTCGAAACGGGCGTGGGGGGACGCTGGGACGCGACCAACGTGGTGCGCCCCCTGGTTTCAGTGTTGACCTCGATCGGCTATGATCATCAGGACGTTCTCGGCGAGAGCCTGACAGCCATCGCGCGCGAGAAGGCGGAGATTCTCAAGGACTCCGTGCCGGCGGTGAGCGACCGGCAGGCCGGCGAGGCCTGGCGCGTCATCCGCGGCAAGGCCCGCGCCGTTCACGCGCCCTTGTGGCTTGCCCGGTCCGTGCGCGTCTCTCGCGCAAGGCCCGGGTCGCTTTGGTTCCGGGAGCATCCGCCCGACGGGCATGCCCCGCTCGCTCTCGCCACGGGCCACCTGATTCAGGCCCGCAATGCGGCCCTTGTCCTACGTGTAATTGACTGTCTGAATGATTCGTATCATCTTCAAATCAAAGAGGATGCGATCCGCCGCGGGTTTCAGAGCGCCCCGCCGGCGGGCCGTTTTGAGGTCTGGCGCGCGCGGCCGCTCGTGCTGGCGGACGGGGCCCACACGCCGGCCTCCGTGCGGGCCGTCGTGCAGTCCGCCCGGGCGCTGTACCCGCACAGGCGCTTCCGAGCCCTGGTTGCCGTATCCCGGGGCAAGGATGTCCGGGGCATCCTGCGGGAACTGAGTCGATTGGGACGCCCGCTGTGGGGCACTCAGGTGCCCGGATCCCGGGCCATCCCGGCCGAGGAACTCCGGGAGGCCGCCGGATCGCTCGGCCTTCCTATGATTGTCTCTCGGGACCCGCTTCGAGCTTTCCGGAAGCTCCTGGCTCGCTCCCGGCGCGAAGAGGGTCTTGTCGTGACCGGTTCCTTTTATCTCGTTGGGCTTCTGCGCAGGAAAGGGCGTGCCCGGTGCTCTTAGTGCGCGAAGGCGACACGATCTGCGCGATCGCCACGCCGCCCGGCGAGGGCGGGCTTCATGTGATTCGCGTGAGCGGTCCGCGCGCGATTGAGATGGTCGATGCTTGTTTTCGTCCCGCGCGCGGCCGGGCCCTGCGCGAGCGGAAGGGTTTCACTTTGGGCGCCGGAATGATCGTCGAACAGGAAGAGGAAATCGACGAAGTGGTCACGGCACTCTACCGCAAGCCGCGCTCCTACACGGGGGAAGACATCGTCGAGGTCAGTTGCCACGGCAGCCAGGTGGTGGCCCGCCGCCTGCTCGAGCTCTTCGTGCGCCGCGGGGCGCGGCTCGCCGAACCCGGGGAGTTCACCAAGCGCGCGTTTCTCGCGGGGCGCATCGATCTCGTTCAAGCGGAGGCGGTGGCGGATCTCATCTCGGCGAAGACGCAGGAAAGCGCTGCGTGCGCGCTCGGCCAGTTGCGCGGGCGGTTGTCGGGCGCGTTGGCGCGGTTGAAAGAAGACCTTGTGGGGTTGATTGCGCACGTGGAAGCGTACGTGGATTTTCCCGAGGAGGATCTAGAGGTTTTTACATCAGGGGAACTCGCGGGCAAGCTCGAGGCGATTTCCGACCGGGTGGGAGAGCTTTTGGGAACCTACGCCAGGGGGGCTCTCAGGCGGGAGGGCGCCACGGCCGCGATCGTGGGGAAACCCAATGTGGGAAAGTCTTCTCTCTTGAATGCCCTGGCGGAGCGGGATCGGGTGCTTGTGTCGGAAATCCCTGGCACGACAAGAGATGTGATCACGGAGTGGGTGTCCCTGGGGGGCCTTCCCGTGCGGCTCATGGACACGGCGGGGCTACGCCGGCCGGGCGACCGCCTGGAAGCGCTGGGCATCGAGAAGGCGCGCGAGGCGATGCAGGAAGCCACGGTTTTTCTGTGGGTCATCGACGGCTCCCAGCCCGTGAGCTCCGAGGATTTTCTTGCGCGCGATGCGACGCGCGGCAAACCCACCGTGCTGGTCTTTAATAAATGCGACCTTCCCGTCGCTGCTTGTCCGCAACCCGGATTTTCGGACGGCGCTTGCGCGGAGGTGAAAGTTTCCGCAAAGACCGGGGAGGGCATTGAAGCGCTCGAGACCTTGGTACTGAAGATTCTCCTTGAGGAAACCGTCGCGCGCGAGGAAATCGGCGTGACGCGTCTGCGTCATCAGGACGCGCTCGGGCGGGTGGCCGATGCGCTGGCAGCCGGCGCGCGCGGATTTGAAAAAAAATTGTCCTTGGAGTTCATTGCTTCCGACCTGCGAGACGCCCGCTCGGCGCTCGGAGAGCTCGTCGGAGAAATCTACACCGATGACATTCTGGACCGCATCTTCAGCGAGTTCTGCGTCGGCAAGTGATGTCTCTCCCGTCGCGTCATCCCGAAGGATCTCGGCCCGAGCCCGCCCTACAAGGCCTGGGCACGGCGGCGTGATTTGTGGTTGACCTTCCTTGAATCTCACTTATAATAACGAGTGTTCTTTCCAGATGTGAAACGAAAGCCATACCGACCGCGCTGCGGCAGGCAAGCGGCGAGGCCGGGACAGTCGCAGGAACCATGACGGATTCATTTCCTGGACAGAGGGGATAAGTGAAAGGATCTCGTGCAAGCGAGATCCTTTTTTGTCTCTCGAGGCTCTCT
>CAZPNG010000217.1:0-5174 GCA_964587845.1 uncultured bacterium
ATCGTCGAGCTTCACGCGCCGGTGGCCGCCGGCCGACTTGTTGTGCCTGGATAGAAAGGACAGGCCGGGCTTCGCCTCCTGGAGGTTGATGATGGTGAAACCCTGCGCGCGGAACTGCGTGACCAGGGCCTTCACATTGTCGGCTTCCTGATTGCCCCGCCGATCCTGCCCCTTGGCATCCTTGACGACGTAGGCGAAAACCGGCATCTCAGTCTCCCGACGTTACACGCAGGACTTCTTCCAGCGTGGTCCGCCCCATGCGAAACAGTTGAATCGAGTTCTCGAAGAGGGTGTTCATCCCCTCGCGGCGCGCCGCGAGTTCGATTTCGTGGGCCGAGGCCCGGGCAAGGATCAGTTCGCGGATGGGCTCCGTCACTTCCAGCACTTCCAGGGTCGCCAGCCGCCCGTGGTAACCGGTCTGCCGGCAGCGCTTGCAGCCCTTGCCGGCGTACGCCTCAATCCCCGCAAGCACCCCGGCATCCACGCCCAGCCGCTTGAGCACCTCGTCGGGGATTTTGACGCGCTCCTTGCAAGACTCGCAAATGCGCCGGCACAATCGTTGCGCCGCCACGAGGACCACGGAGGAGGCGGTCAGAAACGGCTCGACGTTCATGTCTTCCAGGCGCACCACCGCGCCCGAGGCGGAAGTGGTGTGCAGGGTGCTGAACACTAGGTGGCCCGTGAGAGCGGCTTTCACGGCGATATCCGCCGTTTCCCCGTCGCGAATCTCGCCGACCAGGATGATGTCCGGGCTTTGGCGCAAGAGTGTGCGCAGCCCGCTGGCGAACGTCAGCCCGATGTCGGGATTCACCTGCGTCTGCGTGATGCCGTGGACCTGGTACTCGATGGGGTCCTCGATCGTCATGATGTTCACGCGCGGCGTGTTGAGGTCGTTTAAGATCGAATACAGGGTGGTGGACTTGCCGCTGCCGGTGGGCCCGGTGACCAGGACCATGCCGTAGGGCTTGTGCACGGCGCGCTCGAACGCCTCCATCGGACCCTCCAAAAATCCCAACTCCTTTAAGCCCGCGCACACGTTGGATTTGTCGAGAATTCGCAGCACGGCTTTCTCGCCGAAGACCGTGGGCAGAACGGACACGCGGAAATCAATCTCGCGTTCCTTAAAGACCGTCCTGAAGCGGCCGTCCTGCGGTACGCGCCGTTCCGTGATGTTCAACCCGGACATGATCTTCAGGCGCGCCATCAAGACGCTGTGCATGGCCATGGGCGGCGTGAAAAACTCCTTAAGCGCGCCGTCGATGCGGTAGCGGATGCGCAAGCGGCTCTCGTAGGGTTCGAAATGGATGTCGGAAGCGCGCTGGCGAATGGCTTCCTCCACCACGAGCTCCATCATTTTAACGACCGGCGTATCCTCGACCGCCTTATTCTCGACAGCCACCGTCTCGCGATCCAGCGTGATGATCTTCAGGTCATCCGGGTTCACTTCCTCGAGAATCTCTTGAATTTCGCCGTGCTGCGGGTAGTACTGCTCGATCGCCTGGTTGATCTCGACGGCCGAGGAAATCACGGCCTTGACGCTGCAGCCGGTCGAGAGCGCGACGTCGTCGAACGCCTGGATATTGAGCGCGTCATCCGTGGCGACCGTCAACGTCTTGCCGATCTTGGAAATGGGAATCATCTCAAAGCGAACGGCCATCTCGCGGGGGATGAGCTTCACCACGTTGGGATCGATCTTAAAGTGGGCCAGGCTCAGCACGGGGATTCCCAGGTGCGAGCCCATCGCCATCGCGAGTTTCTTCTCATCCACGAGCTCCAGGTCCACGAGGATTTTCGAGAGCTTGCCGCCCCGATCCTTTTGGTGCGAGAGCGCCCGGTTGAACTGCTCGTTCGTCAGGAGCCCTCCCCCCACCAAAAGCTCCTCGATCTTCTCACGAAACACGGGCGGCCTCCTTGCCGGCCGGTTCCTGGTCCGCGGTGGTCACGCGCAGCACTTCCTCCACCGAGGTAATGCCATCGCAGAGCTTGCGGACAGCGGACTCGCGCAGCGTGTGCATGCCCTCTTCGCGGGCCTTGCGCTTTACCACGTCGCCCGAGGCCCGCTGAGTCACGAGATCCTTCAGGTCGGAAGTCATCACCACGACCTCTGAAATCACCGTGCGGCCCGCATAGCCCATGTTGCGGCACCGCCCGCAGGAGCCCGGTTTGTAGAGCCGGATGGGCTCGGGCAGCATCAGGTCACGGCAAACGGCCCCCGGCGCCGCATAGCCTTCCTTGCAGTTGTTGCAGAGCTTGCGCATGAGCCGCTGCGCGGAAATCAAAAGAACGGAGGACGCAATCAAGAAGGGTTCAACGCCCATGTTCATCATGCGGGTGACCGAACTCGGGGCGTCGTTCGTATGCAGGGTGCTTAAAACCAGGTGGCCCGTGAGGGCCGCCTTGACGGCGATGTCCATGGTCTCACCGTCCCGGATTTCGCCGATCATGATGATGTCCGGGTCCTGGCGCAGGATGGAGCGCAGGGCCTTGGTGAACGTCATGCCGGCCGTCTCATGGACCGCCACCTGGTTGATGCCGTCCACGACGTATTCCACGGGGTCTTCGACCGTGGTGATGTTCTTCTCCGGGGAATGCAAGTGATTCAAGACCGCGTAGAGCGTGCTCGATTTTCCGCTCCCCGTCGGGCCGGTCACGAGGATCATGCCGTGCGGCTTGGAAGCGCTCCGCCGGATCCGCTCAAGATCTTCAGGTGAAAACCCCAGGAGGTCCAGGTTCTTGGGCTGCACGAGCTTGTCCAAAAGGCGGATGCACACTTTTTCGCCGTGATTCGTGGGGAGGATGGACACGCGGCAGTCCACCTCGCGGTTCTTCTCGCGCAGCTTGAACCGGCCGTCCTGGGGGATCCGGTGCTCGGCGATGTCCAGGCCGCAAATGACCTTGATGCGCGTCACAATGCTCGACAAGAGCGCCAGCGGCGGCGAGGAGATCTCCTCCAGGACGCCGTCGACGCGCAGCCTCACCCGCATCACCTGCTCCCAGGGCTCGAGGAACAGGTCGCTCGCGCGCCGCTTGATGGCTTCCGCGATCAGCACGTTCGCTATCTTCGTGACCGGCGTCTCATGCTCCAGAACCGCTTCCGAGACCGGCTTGCGCTCTTCCTCGGCCTTCCTCTGCACGTGGGAGCCGACGATCTTGCTCATGGAATCTTCGACTCCCCGCAACTCGCCGTAGGCGCGCTCGATCGAGGAGTCCACCAGGGTCGGGAGCGCGATCACCAGCCTGAGGTTCAAGCCCGTCATGCGCGCCAAATCATCGAGGGCCAGGAGATTGTTGGGATTGGCCATGGCCAGGGTCAACACCCGGCCGATGACGGAAATCGGCAAGACGCGAGTCCGCTTGGCAAACGCCTCGGGAATCAGTGCGAGAGCGTTCCTCTGAAAACTCAGACTTCGGGGATCGATGATGGGCAGGTGAAAGGACTCGCTCATGAACGAGAGGTACTCGCCCTCGCTCAGGATCCCCGCTGCGAGAAGGGTCTCGGTGAGCGTGCGGTTGCCTTTGTCGCGCGAGGCCTGCTCGATCTTGGCTTGATCGAGCACGCCCTGGCGCACAAGCTCCTGCAATTGTTTGCGCGACAGAATCTCTTCAGGCATCGCAGGCGTTCCTACGCGGCTTTTTTCGACTGGAAGGAATGCTTCGAAACGTTCTCCGAAGCGTCCGCATCCCCCGCCTTCGATCCGTACAAGCTCGTGAGCGCTGTCTGGATCTCGGTGACGGTCGACACAAAAGCCTGCACCCGGCATCCTGTGAGCGTCTCCAGCTCGCGCACCACCATGTCGTTCGCGGGATCAGCCATGACCACCGTGAGCACGTTGTGGATGCGGTCGATCGGCACGAGCAGGTTGTCGCGCGCAAACTTCGCCGGCACCGACTCGACGGCCTTTCGATTGATCTCGAAGTTCGCGATCGGGAGGTAGGGAAAGTTGAACTGCGTGGCCAACGCAATCACGATGTCCTCCTCCTTGACGAACCCGAGTTTGATCAAAATCTGGCCGAGAAGCCCGCCGTTTTCCTTTTGGTGAGCGAGCGCCTTGTCCAGCCGGTCGCGGTCCATCGCGCCCTGCTCGATCAAGATCTCCCCGAGACGCTTGCGTTGTGGTTGAGCCATCTTCTTTCAAGCCCCCCTCTGTGCCCCGCAGCTGCGTGCCATGATCCACGCGCTCAGCCGGAAGCAAAAACTTTTTCTACGGGTGAAGCGTATAAAATTTTTGCATCTGTAAGAAGTGTACCCTATCAACCAATAGTTTTCAAATGTAAAATGTAATAATACATAGCAATTTAATGCACTCTAACTTCTTGACCGGCATGGCATTAGGAAGAGGTTAAGGGGGGCAAAGGCCCTTCTTCAGAGGGGCGTTCTGCTCCCAGAGGAAAGGCTGCAAGCGGCACGTACCGCGGGCCCTCGGGACGCAGCAGGCTCTCGAAAAGGACGACCTCCCGGAGCACCTCCCTGGCTTTCCCGTCGAAGGCCTTCAGGGATTCGATCGCCTTCACCTCCAAGCCCCCGGGTGGGCAGCGAAAACGGGCAAGGGTCACATGCGCCGCAAACGGCCTCGCCTCGGGCTGAAAGCCGTGCCGAGCGAGCTCCTTCGAAAGGGTGTTGTGCAGGGCGGCCATCGGCTCGATGTCTCCGGCCAGCCCCACCCAGAGAACGCGCGCCGCGCGCAGGCTTGGAAAAGCGCCCAGGCCTTTCAGCTGCACCGACAGGGGTGGGTGCGCCCGGCAAGAGGCGGCGGCCGCGGCCTGAGCGGACGCGATCCGGGGCGGCGTTAAATCTCCGAAGAAATGCAACGTGAGGTGCGCATTCTCCGGGCGCACGCACGGGGCCGCAAGGCCCCGCTCACGCAGCTGCTCTTCAAGCTGAGTGACTTCGAGGACCCAGGAAGGTCCCAACGGCAAGGCGAGGAAGCAACGCTTTGTCTCCATACCTCCTCATCAGCTCACCCCACAGAAGGACGAGCGCTTTCTGGCCGGCCAGGTGGCGGACATGAGTCCGGTCTCCCGCGAAGCGGGTGCGTTCGACCCTCTCTCCCTGGGGCGTGGCAAGCGCCACAAACACGGTGCCCACGGGTTTTTGCGGGGTCCCGCCGGATGGGCCGCTCACGCCGGTAATGGCCAGGGCAAAATCCGAACCGGTCTTGAGCCTTGCCGCGCGC
>CAZPNG010000218.1:0-3484 GCA_964587845.1 uncultured bacterium
GAGGCGGAGCGCATCGCGGCCGAGCAGGGGCTGGTTGCTACTGCCTACGAGCGGCAGCACGGCCTGTATTCGCGCGTGCACCAGTTTTCGCTGGCCTACCTGTTTACGCCGTCAACCGATCTCTACAGCTGCCCGCTCGCCATGACGGACGGCGCGGCGCGCGCTCTCATTGCCGCGGGCAACCAGGCGCTGATCGAGCGCGCGGTGCCGCATCTTACGAGCCGCGACCCGCGCGAGTTCTGGACCAGCGGCCAGTGGATGACGGAGGCGAGCGGCGGCTCCGACGTCGGGCTCACCGAAACCGCCGCGCGGCAGGAAAGCGGGCGCTGGCGGCTCTACGGGCGCAAGTGGTTCACCTCCGCTGCCACCTCGCAGATGGCACTGACCCTCGCCCGGCCCGATGGCAATCCGCCGGGCGGGAAAGGATTGGCGCTGTTCTACCTCGAGACGCGCGACGGCGAGGGGCGCCCCAATCGCATTCTGGTCAACCGCCTGAAGGACAAGCTCGGCACGCGCAAGGTGCCGACGGCTGAGCTTACCCTCGAGGGCACGCCGGCAGAGCTCGTTGCGGGCACCGGGGACGGGGTCAAGAACATCGCGCCCATGTTGAACCTCACGCGCACGTGGAATTCCATCGCCGCCTGTGCGTTCGCGCGGCGTGGCCTTGCGCTCGCGCGCGATTACGCCGGGAAGCGCGTGGCCTTTGGCGCGCCCCTCGCGGAAAAGCCTTTGCACGTCGATACGCTGGCGGGGCTTGAGGCAGAGTTTCTGGGCGCCCTGCATCTCACATTCTTCGTCGTCGAGCTGATGGGGCGGGAGGAAGCGGGCAAGGCGAGCTCGGAGCAGAAGAACCTGCTGCGATTGCTGACGCCGGTCACGAAGCTCCTGACCGGCCGGCAGGTCGTGCACATTCTGTCGGAAGTGATCGAGTCGTTCGGGGGCGCGGGCTACGTCGAGGACACGGGGCTCCCGGTGCTGATGCGCGATGCGCAGGTGCTGCCGATCTGGGAAGGAACGACCAACGTGCTGTCGCTCGAAACTCTGCGGGCGCTGGAGGCGGTCGGCGGCCTTGCGGTGTTGAAGCGCGAGATCGGCATCCTGCTACGCGAGGTGCGCGAGCCGGATCTAGTCAAAATCTCTGCGCAGGTCGAGCGCGCGGTGGAACAGGCCGAAGCCTGGCTCGCCAAGGCGAAAGGCGATGCACTGGAGGCCGGGGCGCGGCGCTTCGCCGTGACCCTGGGCCGCGCCGTCGAGTTGGCACTGCTCGCACAACACGGTCAATGGTCGCTCGAAGAGGAGAAGGATCAGCGCGCGCGGGCGGCGGCGCGGCGCTTCGCGGCGCACGGGGTGAGCGTGCTCGTGGAGATGGACGGGGCCGACTCGCGGCGGCTGGCGCGTGACGACTGAAAAGCTGAACCACGAAGGACACCATCCCTCATCCCTTCCCCTTCTCCCGAGCGGAGAAGGGAAAGCTCGAGCCTCCCCTCCCAGTCCCTCATCCCATGCCCTTCTCCCCAAGGAGAAGGGAATCTCGAGCCACCCCTCTCCGCTCGGGAGAGGGGCGGGGGTGAGGGATGGAGGGGCGGGGGTGAGGATGGACACGAAGGAAATCAAGATAATTGAACCGCCAAGGACGCCAAGAGAAACTAAAATGGAACTGCAGATAAACGCCGATAAATTGAGCGGACATGAACTTGGATGTCTGCTCAATTTCAATGTGCCGCACATGAAAGACGGGATAAGCCGAGTGGTAAATGGCCTTAAAGGACGAGAACACTTCGTGTTACTTCGCGCCCTTTGCGGTGACGGGGGCTAGCCGATGAAATCGTTCGAGCATAGCTACCTCTACGAGATGCCAATCTCGCATGGCCTGCTCTCGACCGTGCGTGCCTTGGGCGAGTTCCGCGGGCGCGAGGGTCTCTACACCCGCCAGTCTCCGGAGGTGCTGGAGACGCTGCGGCGCGCGGCCATCGTGCAGAGCGTGGAGTCGTCCAACCGCATCGAAGGAGTGACCGTTGCTGCGGGGCGGATTGACCCGCTGGTGCTGAAGCGAGCGAAGCCGAGAGATCGGTCCGAGCAGGAGATTTCCGGATACCGCGACGTGCTCGCGCTGATCCACGCCGAGCCATTGCGCCAACGGCTTTCCACGGGGCTAGTCCGCGGTTGGCATAGGATGATGTACCAGTACACCGAGGAGAAGGCCGGCGGGTGGAAGCGGCAGGACAACGCGATCCTGGAAGTTCGCCCCGATGGCAAGCAGGTGGTGCGGTTCCGGCCCGTTTCCGCGCTCGCTACGCCAAAGTTCATGACCCGGCTGGTGCAGCTCTTCGATCAGGAGCATTTGGCACGGAAAGCCGACCCGCTCGTGCTCACGGCGGCGTTTGTGCTGGACTTCGAGTGCATTCACCCATTCGCAGACGGCAATGGACGACTCGGACGGCTGCTCACGCTCTTGTTCCTCTATCGGGCAGGCTACGACGTCGGGCGCTATATCAGCCTGGAGCGCATCGTTGAGCAGAGCAAGGAAACCTATTACGAGGCATTGCATCGCAGCTCCCAGGGATGGCACGAGGGCCGCCATGACCTCCGGCCATGGGTGGAGTATTTCCTTGGTACGCTGATCGCGGCTTATAAGGAGTTCGAATCGCGGGTAGGCACCATTGCATCCGCGAAGGGCGCGAAGCGTGAGCTGGTCCGCAATGCGATCGCGCACCTTCTACCGCGATTCACGATTGGTGAACTCTCACGCGTGTGCAAGGGGATCAGCCGTCGGACACTGGTCCGGGCGTTGGAGGATTTACGCGGCGAAGGCAAGGTGCGCTGCCTCGGCAGGGGCCCGGACGCGCAATGGGAGCGGGTGGGTTGACATCTTATATATGCCACAAATAAGTTTCGTGACACTATTATGATGCCAACCCGAGAAGACAGGAGAAACTGAAATGGCCAAGCCGGCGTGAAAACCGTGGCACGAGGTGGTGAAGCTGCGCGAGGACGTGCGCACGGGGGGAGCCTGCTCGCGGAGATGGACGCCGCCGACTCGCGGCGCCTGGCGCGCGATGACTGAAAAGCTGAACCACGAAGGACACGAAGAAAATCAAGAATATTGAACCGCCGAGACGCCAAGTGCCGTTAAATCCGGACGCGCCGCGCCGGTTTAACTCCGCGTGTTCGAACGGACGACAATCTTCGCCGTTCAACACGCGGGGGTTCTCTTATCCCTCATCCCTCATCCCTCATCCCCCATCCCTCAAGAATCGCCGCAGATAAACGCACCCATTAGCCGACTGGCGTCAAGAGTGCGAACCAGACTCTCGCGCGCTGGGCACGATTATATTCTCTGTTACCGATGTTCATCGTCCGTTACCGCGCCCGTTTCTTCGCTTACTTAGGCTGCGAACCGAATCGCGCCATGCACCCATCGGGTTCAAGCGTGAGGCGTGTTGCTCGAGCCTCCGCCGTGGTGGCCGTGCCACCCCAGAAGAAC
>CAZPNG010000219.1:0-12936 GCA_964587845.1 uncultured bacterium
ATCCCAGGATTCGATTACGGCTACGGGTGGGACCTCTCGATCCGCCGCAAGGAGATTTCCAAGCGGCTTGCGACGCGCAAGGCGAGTGCCCGCACTGAAGATCCGGATCACTATGAATCCTTTGGTGCTTATGTTCGCGCAGTCGGCGTGAGGAAAACAGCTCGAGCAGCCGGTGTCTATAAAAGCCAGGCAGAGGGGTGGCGTGATGGCACTTCTGCGCCGAGGTACCACAGCATGAACAAGATCGCGCAAATCCTTGGAGTCTCTCAAGAAGCGCTCATTCGACTTCGTTACCGGCCTGAACTCCCGTCGGCGGGCGCGCCCATGCCTGTCACGGACAGCATCACCCGGCTCAACCTGGACGCGCCCGAGAGCCTTAAGCTGGCTCATCAGCTTGCGCTGCGCGTCTTTGAGGGGTCCGTGCACAGACAGGCGCAGGATTCAGTGGCCCTGGAGTCTCATACGATTACCCAGCCTCAAACAAGCTTGGGAGGAAAGAAGAGGGAGCACGCCATCGTCATAGGCCTTCATCACCTTCTGCGTGCCAGCTCGGCCCTCTTTTTTCCCGATCGTCGTTTGATCTTTGAAGAGCCCTTTCACTTTGTCGCACTTGTCAATAAAGGCAACCGAAATGACTATGTCATCCTAAGCTTCATCCGCGGTCTCGGTCCGGTGGGGAATGAGGAGCGCCTGATCGCAGCGAGTTCGCGGGGCGAGAGCGTGGTTCTCGAGATACCGCCGGGGCGGGACTTCGGAGTCGCTGAATTGGAACGCGGTGTGCCTTTCATCGTCGATATGGCTTGGCGCGCGCGGGGAACCTACCTTCGAGATCCTGCGCATCAGGACTCGTATGTGCGCACGCATCTGGTTCGGGCGCGCATCCGCACGAAGGAGCAGGTTGTTCTACGCGAGCGGACCGTTGCGATGCCCATGGCGTATACCCACCAAGGCTCGTTCTGGGCACCGCTGCGCCAACACTTGATTGTGATCGGCGGCAATTCACCGGATGAACCTTTCATTTTGCTGGAAGTTCTCAGAGATCCTGATGGAAACCTGCACCCCTTTGAGCATCCAGATGGCCGAATGAATTACCTATTCATGCTGCCGCTGCGTACCAAGATTCAGTTTTACTCCTCGCGCATGGGCCCAGAAGCGGCCGGAATTCCGCTTCAAACCATTCGGGCGCATGGACCGAAGTATTTCTTTTCGGACGCACCGCGTCTCCAGACCTTCTTCTATGAGGCCTTGTCGCGTTACGGTCCATTGGAATTCTCACCCGTGCTGCCTCGGCAGATGGGCGGCGGCATGCAAACCCAGGTGCAACTGCTGAGTCCCATCCCAGTGCTTTACCTGGGCGTTGATTTCGTGGGTGCTGTCGGTCGGCGCGCGCCCGCCGCGTATGGGCGCGGCGTGCCGAGCTTACGGATATTCCGTGCTCAGTCCGGTCAGGTCACTGCTGACGGGCACTGGATCGATCGAGCGGGCGCGATCATCAGCGCTTCACCCGGTGAGTCGATCTATTGGGTTCCTCGGGTGTCGTGGTGGCGTGGGCCGGAGGGGGAGTGGGTGCCGGACTTCCAAGGGGAGTGGGTTGACCGGGAACGAATGACGGGTGGCGTGGGCCGCGGACGGGTCCTGGATATCGTACCGCTTGAACACGTGACGGACATTGCTATCTATGATGAGGGTCTGGTTCAGTTAAGCGCCATCGGGGGCGAAGAGCCGGTCTTTATTCAAGCGCCGTTTATCCATGGTCCTTTGCTGGGCGAGATGCTTAGTGACCCGGCCAGGACCCCACCGGACCTTCAGATCCGGGTAGCTCAAAGCTTTCGGGATATGGCACCAGCACGTCCACCTGTCGTATTTGGTGTTGAGCGACCGGATCTGCGGGACCGCAAGTCGCAACTTCAGTACGATGTCTATCCCTCTCGAGAGAGCTCCTTCATTTTCGATGCGCGCGATCGAGAGTGGCGATATCAGCCGCACACACGCATCGTTCAGTCGGATGTGCAGGAATTTTACGAGCAATCGCCGCAGGTCGTTTTTCACCCTCCGACCACGTACTTTCCCTCGCGCTTGAGCGCCTCGCGAGCCATCAGGATTCCGAACAAGAGGAAGCGTAACCGGTACCTCAAGACCAGCAATGTATCTTGGGGGCTCGATGTCGAGGATGAGCATTTCGACGGGGGCGTCTACGAAGCCGTGGAGCAAGCCGAGCGCAGAGCGAAGCGTGCCGGCCGGCGCGCCAGGGTCCTGGTCGTCGGAGCCGGAGCAGGCAAGATCGTTTTCGATTTGCAAACGCTTTTTCCAGACATTCAGTTGGCTTTCATTAACAAAGAGAGAATCCACCTGCCCCGGCGCAGCTTCCTGCGGGCTGCCAATCAGAAGAGATCTATGTTCGATCCGGTGAGGGGCCTGCTCAGAGAGGTCGAGTGGACAAAGCACTACCCGATCCCCAGGCCCACGCGGGAGGAAGCGGAGGCCTTTCTCCGCTTTTTCTGGAAAAAGGCCAAGCAGCATGATGTCAACCGCGGCCTTCCCTACCGAAAGGAGTCCTTCGATGTAGTCATCGTCACCGTCCGGACCACGCAGTACGTCAAGCAGAAGATGCGGTTGATCCGTGGGGTCAAGCGCGTCCTCGCGCGAAACGGCGTCGGGTTCATCAACGGGTTGGAAGCGGTGGCGATCGCAACGTCTCTTTCGCAGGAGGACGCAGCCGCCCTTGAGTCTCCCGGGTCAGCAGAGGACTACTTTGACGACTTTCGCCGCTACGAAGAGAAGGATGATTTTTTCAATCGCTTGAACGCGTCGGGCGGGGAATACGACTACCGCTACCGGCAAGTTTGGCTTCCGTCCCGAAGTTCTTGGAAAAACCTGACTCAGATCTGGCACGACACCCTCAGGATCACGAATCGCCATCCGGAGCGGCCTGTCCCCATCCTGCGGCCTGCGCAGATCATGCGCAGCGGCGACCGAGGCAAACAAACCTTACCCCCTTCATTTGGCGTCCTTTATCTGTGGGACGGACATGCGCCGGCGCCCCCACCTCCGGTCTCTCGACCTCCGGGGACTTGGCGGTCGACCCGTCTTCGCCGGGTACCCCGACCGCCGGCGCGTCACACCGCGGCCCGCTCACGCCGCAAGACGAGCGTGCCGAACCCGGCGGCTTTCGAGAGTTTCGGCGACTGGCTCGAAGCCGTCGGCAGGACGCGCGCGATGCAGCTTTTCGGGGTGGGCGGACCCACGGTCTGGGGCTGGAGGAAAGACCCGCCCAAGTCCCTTCCGAGGTATGTAGACCTCCTGGACATGGCGGCGAAGCTGGGCTTTAGCCCGCAAAAGACGAAGGCCTTCGTGCGGCTGCGCTACAAGCACGAGCTTCCGGCCGCAACTCTGCAAACCCCCGCCACAGCGCAGCTGGCGACCCTTCGGCTTGGGCTCAAGGGCCCGCTCCAGACCGCATTGGACTGCGCCGCGCGCGTTTTCGAAGCGTCCGTCATCCGCCGCTCCCGCAATCGCCTGGAGATGAAGGGCGCGCGCCTTCGCAATAAACTCGTGACGGTTGGCAGCGCCTATTACCTGCGATTCTCCAATCTTTTTGCAGGCGTGACGTCTCATTTCAAACCCGAGTCCATGAAGCTGACGATGGCGGAGCCCTTCGACTTCGTGGCCATGGTGAACCGAGGGGATCCCTCCGACTATGTGGTGCTGGTCTCCTCGGGGCCGCCGGCCCGCCCGCAGCGGCGGCTGCTGGGCAGATTGCTGCCCAACGCTCCCGGCGAAGAGCCAGCGGGCCGCAAGCTCGAAGGCCGCCGTCTCATCGCCTTGTGGTCGAAGGGGGGCGCGCATGTTTATACAGGCATCGAGAATCCGAATGTCTACGTGACCTTTTTTAACCGCGAGGCCCCGTTCCTGTCAAACCTCGGGTGGCGCGCCCGCTCGGCCTTTTTCAGTAACCCTGATCTTCGAGACGCCTACGTTCTGGAGAATCTCGCCGGGACTCGCGCGCTTGCGAGCGGCGCCCCGATGAATGTCGGCGGCCGGTGGTTTCTACTGCCGCCCATTCGCCCCGACAACTTGTGGGGGCCCCTCATCAGTCACGTGCGCACGAGTTTCATGAAGGGGCTCACGGGCGCGGAGGGCATTCGCTTCCTGGTCGAGACCGCGCACCGGCCGGGTATGGGGCCCGCTCCGGTGCGGCTGCCGGACGGCCGCATGAATTACGAGATTCTCGTTCCCATGCGGAACGATCAAGGCGCGATCGATCGGGTTGTACTCTACAGTTCACTCGCCGCCACGGGGAGCAGGCCGCTGGCAGAGTATGCGCTGGCGGACACCGGAGACGTTGCGATGGTGAGGGACCCGAACTTCATCCCGTTCTTTCACCGGGTGCTCGTGGATTTTGGCATCTGGGAGTATCAGCCGATTGTGCCGGCGGCCGACGCTGTGACGCAAGTGACCGTGCCCGGCGAGCAGGCGGGCGAGGTGGTCTCGTTCGAGTTCCAGAACCTGTCGGGCGCGGTGGCGCGGCTTGCGGCCCGAGCCGTGCTGGGAGCCGGTCAGGGCTTTCCGGTCGGGCGAATTCTGGAAGCTCGTGAGGGTCAGGTTGTGAGCGAGCCGCGCGTGAGCGGCGAAGGCGAGCCCCAGGGCGTCTGGCACGATACCTCAGGCGAAGCCGTGGGGACACCGGGAGAGTCTCTCTACCGTTTCCCCCATCTTCATTGGAAGCATGTGGGGAAGGAATGGCTCGCAACGGTCGGCGATGTGTGGGGGCGCCGGCAGGACTTCGAGAGCGGGAGAGCCCCCCGTGGCGGGCTTAAGATTGCGGCTCTCGCGCCTGTGGCCGAGGTCGCCGTGGTCGGAGGCGGGACGATGGATCTGCCTCTCATCACGCCGGGCGAGGCCGGCCGGTCCACGAAGCGCTTCGCCGCGTCGCGGGCGGGCGCAGCCGAAACATTCGGCAAGCTCATGAAGGCGAGGCGCGATGCGCTCGGCCTGACGCAGCGGGAACTCGCCCGCCGGCTCAGCAAAGCGTCCGGCGAAAGATTTCTGCAGGCGGAGATTGCCTACTTCGAGAGAGGCCGAAGCTTGAGGGGGAAACTTCGCAGCCACATCGGGGCGCTCGTCAGGGTCCTGGGCCTGCGGGGGCCGCCTCGCCTGAAACTTTTGGCGTCCTTCGATCGCGCTGTCCGGAGAGCCCGCGAAGCCCGGCGCACGCCCTTCGGGCGGAGGTTCGAAAGGTACGTGCGCCAAAGCGGGTTCACCCAAGCGTCTCTGGCCGCGCGGTTAAGCGAGCGCTCGGCTGACACATTCATGGATTCCGACATAAACCGGGTGCTCCAAGGCCGGGCCCTCCCGGGCAAGTTTGAAAGAAACATTGGCCTCGTGATTCAAATCCTGCGCTTGCGCGGCCGGCGCCGCTCGCTCTTCTTAAGGGATTTCCGAAGGGAACTTGCGGCGAGCCGCCTGGCCCGGGCCATCCCGCGGCGGGGGCCGAAGGGCGAGGGAAGGACCCCCAGGGCAAGCCGCGAGGGCCGGGCTTTTGGCCGGATTCTCAGGGCGCTCCGCCTACAGGCGAGCTTGACCCAGATGCAGTTGGCGGAACGGTTGAGAGAGGTTACGGGCACGCCGTTTTCGCACCATGAAGTCGGGCGCATGGAGCGGGGATGGCGCCTGCGGGGGAAGCTCCGGCGCAATCTCGGCCGTCTCGCACGGATTCTGAAACTTTCTCCAGGACAGGAGCAGCGTCTCTCCGCCGCCTTTGATGCAGCCCTGCCGAAACACCGGCATGCCGGGAGCGCCCGCCGACTGCGCAGCGCCGCAAGCCGTGCACAAATTGGGTTCAAACGGGTGCGGGCGAATGACTTCTTCGGCAAGCTCCTGGCGGCGAGGCGCATGGCGCTCGGGTTTACTCAGGCGGCACTCGCCGGCAGACTTAGCAAAGAGTCTCGCGAGAAGTTTCGGCGGGAGGATATCACCCACTTCGAGCGCGGGTGGAGCTTGAGGAGGAGGCTTCGGAGGCACATCGAATCTCTCGCGGTGGTTCTAGAACTTCGAGGCCGGGCGCGCGTTCAGTTTCTGGCGGCGTTCGAGCAGGCGGTCCGCAGGCGGCGACCCCCCCGCTCGCCTTTCGGGCGCCGGTTCGAGAGGTATCTGCGCGCGCGCGGTTTCAGTCAGATCTCTTTCGCTGCGCGCTTAAGCGAGCGCTCGGGCGAACCCTTCCTGGGCTCCGAGTTGAACCGCGTGATCCAGGGCAGGGTCCTGGGAGGGAAGTTTGGAAGAAACATCAGCCTTGTGGTCCAAATCCTGCACCTTCGTGGGGGGCGGCGCCGTCTTTTCTTGAGAGATTTTCGCCTGGAGTTGGCGGCAAGCCGACTGGCCGAGGGACCTTACCATCGCGCCTGGCAGGCCCAGGATGCCTCGATGGCGGGCGGCAAGCGTCGGGCATTTGGCAGGCTGTTGAGAAGGCTTCGCTTGCAGGCGGGCTTGACGCGGGTCGATCTGGCTCGGCAGTTGAGAGAAACTTCACGCGAACCCTTTACGAACACCGAAGTCTCCCGGATGGAGAGTGGATGGCTCTTGCGGGGCAAGCTGCGGCGGAATTTTCACCACCTCGTGTGGATTCTGGAACTTTCTTCAAGACAGAATCGACGCTTCTCTGCCGTCTTTCAGGCAGCCCTCCCGAGGGAGCGGCGCGTCAGAGACGCCCGGCGCCCGCGCCGGGCGTCTTCGCTCCCGCCGTTCAGACACGTGCGGGTGGGAGCGTTCTTCGGCAAGCTGCTGGCCGATCACCACGTTCACGCGATGCGCACGTTGGGCGCCGATCCCTTCCCCGGCCAGCTCGCGTTTTTTAAGAAGCACGCGCGCCGGCTGGCGGCGCTGCCGATACCCCGCAATCAGAAACTTGCGCTGCGCCTACACCTCGGGCAGGGACAGGACTTCGTGCGGATGGGAGCGGTCTTTCACGGCGCGGGCAACGCCTATTGGACCTTCCGAAACGGCTTGCGCAAGATGCGCCGCCTCATCGATCCGGACTTCCGGCTGATCGACGACTTGCGCAAGACGGCCCGGGGCCGTGGGCGCCTCGAGCGGCTCGACGCGCTCGAGCGGCGCGCGATCGACCTTTTGTACGACGAGCACCTGGTATTTATTGGGCTTGCAGAAGTTGCAGACGTCTTGGACGTCACGGAGCGGCAAGCCGGGGCCGCGCGCCAGCGCGCTCTTGGGAAACTGACGGAATACGTGCCGAAGGCTTGGGAGCTCGAGTGGCGCCGCACGTATCTGCGGTTCAGGAACTACCTGCGCTACCTCACGGTGCCGAAGAGCCGGAAGCTTCAGTGGGTCAAGACCCGCTACCTGGACTCGCGGGGGATCCGCTCCGTGGAGGACGCGGCGCTGCAGCTGGGCGTCAGCTCCGAGACAGGCGTGGAACTTGACCGGGAGGCGTGGGCGCGCTTTCAGCGCGTGACGCGCCCGGAAAGCGAGCAGCGGCTGGCTCAAAAGCACCGGGCCCAAGTGGAACGCGACCTTGCCGGCACGCCCGATCTCTTCGTCTTTCATCATGTCTACCCGAGGCAGGGCAACCCGACGCCCGTAGGCGAGATTGCGTGGCTGTACGCAAAGCGGTTCGCCCGCCGCATCAGTCATCAGGCCCGCCGCGACGGCCGGCGCGGGCAAATCGTGCGGCATTCCGACATCGGGTGGTACGAGGCGAAACTCCGGCGCATCCTGCGCGGCTACGCGCGCGGGGCGCGAGTCTTCGAGCGCATCGAGGACGCCCTCGGGCCGCGTATCGTTGTCGGCCCGCATTTCCGCGAGGGCCGCCTGCCGGCGCCTCGCCCCGCCCCGGCAAGAAGCACGCTGAATCCGAACATTTTCCTCGGCCCCGGGCTGACGGAGCGCCAAAAGCGCAACATTCAGATTGGCTTAAGACTCATCGATCGCGCGCGTCCGGGTGTTCTGGCGCAAATCGATGTGCCTGTGAAAATCCTATCGACCCAAGTCGGCAAGCTGCCTGCAGGAGCACACCCCAGCATGGTGCGGGCGCATAAGACCGGCGACAGCATCGCCGGAGTTTTTGCTGACCCATCCGGCTGGTATTTGGCGATTCGGCCGGAGAACCTGGATCGCCTGCCCCTTGTGCTCTTCAGTTTGGGCCGCTTTTTCGTCAGCCGCAAGATCTTCCCGCTGGCGCAGAACATCGAAATGGCTCTTGTCGCAAAGGTGGTGACGTTTCGTGATCGGTTGACCGTAGATTGGAGGCAGGAAGCGGAGGCGGCGGAGAGGAATGCGCGGTTACTTGACGATCTTAGCAGGATGATCTGGCGCAAAACCCGACCCGCTTGGGAGCGGGAGCTCAGGGAGCTGGCTCGCTTCGAGCGCAGAGACGCCGCCGCGTTTCGCAAGCGCCGCGCCCCGGCGGTGGTGGAGCCGGTGCCGGACCCGGATCAGTTCAAGACGTTTGCAGATTGGGCTCGGGCGCTGGGCGCCAGCCGGCTCGCGGAGGCCATGAACGTACCCGAGGCCACGGTCGGAAATTACTTCAGGAGGGAAACACCGAAGGGCAAAGGGCCGCACCTTCCCAAGTTCAATGCCCTCGTGGCGATTGCCCGAATGCTTACGCAAACGGATGCGGACGCAAGGGCTTTCACCCTCAAACTCATCCGCCTTCGGTACAGGCCGGAGCTTCCGCCTGCCGATGCCGAACTTCCCGTGGCTGCCCAGATCGATGCGCTTGCGTTGCCCGTGTCGCGGGAGCGCAAGACGGCGCTCATCTCGGCGGTGCGCATCTTCGAAGCCTCCATCCGGCGGCGCGCGCAGAGCGCCGTACTCCTGAAGAGGGAGCGGCTTCGCGGCAAGCATGGGAAGAATGTCTCCATCGGGAGCACTCACCGCCTGCACGTGACGAACATCTTCCTTGAAACCGTGGCGGCTCTCAAACCCGACACGCTGGCCCTCACGATGAGAGAGCCGTTCTCCTTTGCATCGCTGGTCAGCCGCGGGGACGCGAGCGACTACGTCGTCTTGATCGTCCTGGATGGACCGCGCGGCGAGCGGCATTTGATTGCTCTGTGGTCGAAGGGCGGCTTCGCCTTGCTTCCCGCGCCTGCGGAGAAATATTTCAATGTCGAGCTCCTTGAAGAGAAGGTGCCGTTTGTCTGCGACATGGGCTGGCGCTCGCGGCGCGACTTCTTCAAGGATCCCGCCAACTGGGATGATCATGTCCTCACCAACCTTGCGGATGGCAAGCCGCTGACGGGCAGCTACTTTCCCGTGAGGGAGCGCAACGTTCAACCCCCGCCCCTTCACGCAAGCGAGATGTGGGAACCGGTTCGGGAGCACACGACGTTGGTGGGAACCGGCGAGCATGCGGTGCGCGCGCTGGTGGAGACCCTGCGCGCCCCAGACGGGAAGGTGTTGAGGGCGCCGCTCGCCGATGGCAGATCGAACCAGATCCTCATCGGGTCTTCCAAGGACCGCATCGAATTTCTGAGCTCGCTTGTGGTTGATCCAGCGCTCGCCGGCCAGACGGCCGTCGAAGCCCCGAGGCCTCTCGCCGACGTGCCGTCCTCGGGAGACAAGCTCTTTCTCGCAAGCATTCCTGAAGTGATGACGTTTTTCCACCTCGTGTTGGCGCGTTGGGGCGTGTGGGTGGCACGGCCTCTGGCGCCCAGGAGCGGGGAGCCGTCCTTTTCGCTGGGCACGGGCGCGAGCGGCGAGCAGGCGGACTTCTACCTCGGCCCCTTCACCGGCGCGCTGGCGCGCGTCGTACCGCCGGGTTCCCATGTCGGCACGTCGCGCGGCGTGCCCCTGGTGCGCGTCTATCGCACGGGACCGCATGTGAAAGTCGGCGCAGAGGGGCCTTACTGGGCTGACCGGGCGGGCCAGGCTCTGGCGGATCCTGGCGAGCCCATTTACCTCACGCCGGTCATGAGCTGGAGGAAGCCGCTCCAAGGCGAGTGGACGTGGCAAGTCACGTGGCAGTGGGGGGACCGCGACTTTGCTCGAAGCAACGGCACGCAGGGGCAACATCACGATCTGCAGCAGCCCGAGCTTGCGCTCGAAATCGCGCCGCTCGCCGGGAGGCGCTTCCTCATCCGCGCGCCCCACCTGGCCGAACCGCTTGTCTTTGAAGGCACCGAGCTTCACGCCGAGCCGCTCATGAATCCTGACTCCCTGGAGCCGCCGCGCTACACCCTGCATCCCAACCAACCCCCGGAGCGATTCCTCGACGCCGATCTCGTCTGGAGAACGCACTCGTTCACGCTCATGACCGAAGAGCGGCACAGCGCCGCGCGCGCCCTCTCGCGCCGCGAGTTGCCGGCGGATGTGCGCGAGCGCGTGGGGCGGCTTGAACGCGGCGCCGCGCGCGCGCTGGGCGTGCGGTCTTTCACCATTGATTTCAGCGGGTTCCAGTTCCGGGAGGGCGAGGGCATCGACCCGGATGTTCGCGCCTCGGAGCGCGCAAGGCGCGCGCTTTCAGGCACGAAGCTGATTGAAGTCCTGCGCGCCGCCCGCAAGCTCGAGACCGGCGCCACAATTCCAGTGTCCATTCTCGGTGGGAAGGCCAAGGGAGTCGAGCGCCCGAGCGACATCGACCGGGTGCGCGATCACCTGAGGGAACTCGACCGCTCCGCAGGTGTGACGGTGCACCTTGTGACCGAGCGCGTGCCCCTGCGCCGCATCGTGCTTTTCTACGAGAAGAACCTCCAGCGCTCCCATCACACCTATCGCCCCCAACGAGGCGGGGCCCGGCGCATTCCAACGAATGTCGACACCTGGGTCTTCGAAGACGGCACGCTCGCAATCAATTTGGCCAACCCATTCGCGGATTTGGAAGGAACTCTTGCAAGATTGTTCCTCGCGCCCGGCACCCGGCAGTCGCCCACGCGCTCCGTGAGTTCCGGCAGCGGCGAGATCGATCGTTCCCTCCTCCGCCGTGCGCCGGGCAGGGTGACGCCGGACGCGTGGCTCAAGGTGATCGGCGAGCAGCTTGCGCCCGGCGGGCCGCTCCATCGGGATCGCCGCCGGCTTTTGCGCTTCCTCCATAGTTTCTTCGACGACGCCGACTGGAGGCACGACTTGCAGACCCTGCCGAGTTTTGGGAGTTGGTTCCATTCCGACCGCCGGACCTTCGGCCTTCCCAGAAAGGGCGTTCCCGATCAGGCGGGGCTCACCGCCATTGTGCTGAAACTGGAGTCTTCCTGGGATGAGGAAAGGAACGGGCCCCTGGCGGCCTGGCTTGCGCTCGCCGCCGATTCTCCGGACCGCTTCCGCTTCATGGCGATCCAACGCCGGCTCCTTCTGCTGCCCGATCCGCTGCGCCTGCGGGTACTGCTCTACGATATTTTGTCGTCCACGCTGCACTTGCGCACCGTCAACCATTTTTCCGAGCGGTTGAGCCTTGGGCAGCACATGTTCACGGACAACGAAATTCTGGTGGGCCGCACTCCCCAGGAGGGTCTCGTGCCGACGTTTGCGGATCTTTTCATGGCCGAGCTCAATCGCGATGCAGCTTGGCTGGATCGGCCCATCATCGAGAATCCATCCGGTGCCGCGATCACCTGGAAAGTGATTTTCCGGTGGGTCCTGGGCTCGGCCCTCGACCCTGACATCTCCTACGATCCTGCTCAACCCAGCGGGCGCTTCAATGTGACCAGTAGCTGGAGCCGTGTTCCCAACTACCGCAGCCTTCTGCTGGAACATTTGAAAGCCTTGGCGCCTGACCGGCGCGAACGGCTGATTTCAGAAATCGGCGTGATCCGGGACACGAACTGGCTTGCCATGGGTCTCTTGCCGCCCTGGCTCGCGCGCGAGGCGTTCACGCTTCGGCTGATCGAGAGGGCGCTCAGCACGGACCGGCCGCTTCGGGAGATCCTGCCGAATCGTCTCAGCAACCCCTTCCTGCGCCCTCTTTCTTCAGCGGGCGGCGAAGACTCGTTGGCACGGCTCTGGACAGCCGCGGCGCCGGCCCTGAACCGGCTGATCGGACTCCTTCGAACGGCTCCTACGCGCGTCGGTCCCCACCGGTGGGTTCGCCGGATTCTCGACTTAAATCACCCGTGGACGGTGCGCGAGGTGCACCGGCTCGTGACTTTCCTGCGCAGCGCGCCGAATGAAGCACGCGCGCCCGTTGCGATAGCACTTTTCGAGCGGGAAACCGCGTCCTTCGAGCGTGTGATTTCCTTGTTTCGGGAGCTTGATCCGCGCGGCGAGACGCCCTTGTCCGGCTTTGTTGAGGCAGCTGGACAGCCGGCCGTGCTCGACCGCATGCGCTCTTCCCTTCGCGAGCTGGCTGAGGTTGCCCGCAGGGACGCGGCGCAGGTCGGGCAGGGTTCACTCGCCATCCACACCTTCACCCAGTTACTGCGGGAGGTTTTAGAAGGGTCGGTGGATGCCTACCTCGCCACCCGGCCCGCCGCCCTCGCGGATCGCGCGCGGGTTCGCAGCACGATCATCCCGCTCTTTCGCCGGCTCCGCCGCGACCAGCTTCTACGGGTGCCTGCGCTTCAGGCCCTCGCAGGAATCCCGCAGGACGAGGCGTCCGTGCGCGTGGCTCCTGTGGAGGGTCTCCTTCGGGACGTGGTTCAGGTTCTCGCTTGGCAGGAGACACCGACTCATCACCGGCCGTTTTCCATGTTTAACCCTGATATCCGTTTCACGGAGTGGGCGCGCCGGCCCGTCTTGCTTTGGCACCACGGCCTGCAGCGCGCGGTCGGCGAGCTGCTTCGCAATGCTCTCCTGTCGTTTCCCATCTTGACCGGCTGCCGGTGGGGCACGATGCTGATCGAGGGCGCGCTCAATTGGCGCAATCGCTTGGTCGTGGATTTCATTAATGAGGGCCACCCCGACCCGGAGCTCGACCGCGAGCGGATCTTCGAGCCGCATCACTCGACGCGCGCCCCGGGTACGGTCGAACAGCTCCTCATGGACGACGGC
>CAZPNG010000220.1:0-8788 GCA_964587845.1 uncultured bacterium
CGAGCCCACGCGCTGGGCGTGGTTCGATCAGAAGCTCAAGAACACGCGCATTTTCGATCAGGGCAAGGTGAAGGCGCCGGCCGACAAGCTGCGCATGCCGCTGTTTAACTGGACGGATGAGGAGCGCGGGGCCTTGGTGACGTTTCTCCTTTCGCGCGTCAAGGAGGAGATCCCCCTGGAAAAGCAAATGCGCCTCTCGCCCTTTGAGCAGGAGGTTCAGGCGGGCGAGCGCCTGGAGCGCGACTTGAACTGCTTCGGCTGCCACATGATCGACGGCGAGGGCGGCTCGATCCGCGATCTGTACGAAGACAAAGGGCTTGCTCCGCCCATGCTCTCCCATGAGGGCCAGAAGGTGCAGGGCCGCTGGCTGTTTGATTTCCTTAAAGCTCCAACAGAGGTCCGCCCGTGGCTGAAAGCGCGCATGCCGACGTTCGGCTTCTCGGATGATGAGGCGGCCACGCTCGTGCGCCACTTCGAGGCCGAGGAGGGCTTGCCGCCCCGCTACGAACAAGATGTGATGCCCCCGACCACGGATGAAAAGCTGGCCATCGGCGGGCAGATCTTTGAGCAGTTCAAATGCACGCAATGCCACGTGGTCGGCGGCGTGGCGCCGGCGGGCCGTTCGGCCGGCGACCTGGCGCCCGATCTGGGCAAGGCCCGGGGGCGCTTGAAGTACGACTGGATCGTCGAGTGGCTCGCCGACCCGCAGAAACTTGAGCCCGGCACCCGCATGCCGACCTTCTTCCCCGAGGGCATGTCGCCCCTCCCCAACGTGCTGGGAGGCGATACGGTGGCCCAGACCGAGGCCATTCGCGACCACGTCATCCGCCTCGCGGAGGCCCCTCAGCAGGCGGCCCCACCCGCGCCCCAGGCATAATCTCCGCAAACTATTCCAAATAAATAAGTTACAATCGCTCCCGCATTTGCAATCCCCGTATGTGTGTGGTAGTTTTTAAGTACCCGTTTTCGTCCACGGGTTAAGACGATAGCGGGTTCACAAAAAGACAACTTGGGTGCACGCGAGCTAAGAGAGAAGGCACGCGTTCCCTTTGACGGCAAGCCAGGCCGCTCAGCGGAGTTGCGTGCCTTTTTTGTTTTCAAACGCCCGCGTGCACGGGCCGGCTTCTCACCGGCCTTATACACTGATGAACGCCCTCTACCAGAAGTCCTCTCTTTGGCGATGGACAGCGTCTGTCGTGGCGGTCGCGGTGCTTGTCACAAGCACTGTCGACGTGCGCTACGCGTACGGCACTCCGATCTCCGCCCTCCCGCAAAACCTACTGATTCCCCCCGAATGGGGAGCCGTTGATTCAGTTCACCTCTTGCCCCGCGCGATCGGTCCTGCACCCGCCCCGCTTGTCTTTCTGATTCAAGACGCGCATGGCTCCCTGGAAGCGCAGCAGAACATCTCGCGCATCGTGCGCCGCCTCACAGACACGTACGGCGTTCCGCTCGTGGCCGAGGAAGGCGCCTCGGGCTCCGTTCCCTCGCACGCCGTGTTCTGGTTTCCCGACCGCATCCTGCGCGCGCGCGTGGCGGACCATTTCCTCAAGAAAAACCGCCTCACGGGCGCGGAGCATGCCCACATCACGGCCGAGAAGGCCTTTGCGCTCTATGGCGTTGAGGAATCCTCCCTGTACCGGCAGAACCTGGCCGAGCTGCGCAGCTTGACCGCCGACCGCAAGGCCGAGACCGACCTTGAGCGCTTGCGGGAGCGCCTGGAGCAAGAGGCGCGCAAGGTGCTCCCCCAAGCCGCTCTGGACATGACCGAGGGCCGCCGTGCGCTCACCGAGCGGCGGATGAGTCTACCCAAATACATCGGGCTTCTTAAAAGCTTTGCTCGGGGTGTCAAGGTACAGTGGGAAGATCTTGCCGGCTTGCGCAAGATGGACACGCTCGCAGGGCTGGCCGGGCGGATCGAGCGCGAGGGCTTCGCGGACCGCCGCGAGGCACTTGCCGTCCAGTACCACACGCAGCTCGGCGATCTCGACACGAGGGCCCTCTTCGAAGACATCGGCACGCTGGAGCGGCGGGCTCTTCAAGCGGCGGCGCGCACTCCCGAGGAAGGCAGGCTCGTTCGCGCCCGCGAAGAAGTCGAGCTGGCGCTTCGACTGGCGCGCGCCGAGCTCACCACCCGGGACTTCGAACGGCTGGGGGAGCTTGTCGAGTCAGGTTTCAACGCGCTCACGGTTTCAAAGGCCACCCGGGCGCACCTGCGATCCGCCCTGCATTTCTACGAAACGGCTCGGGTACGCGACGGCGTGCTGGCGGAGAAGATGCTCGCCCTCATGCGCGGGGACGCCGTGCCTTTCGGCGTGCTCGTTACGGGCGGCTTCCACACGGAGGGGATTGTCGAGCGCCTGGGAAGCCGCGGGGTTTCCTGCGTCTCCATCGTTCCGAAGCTCACCCGAAAGGACTCGGGCCGCGAGGGCTATCTTCGAGCTGTCGGGGGCAGCTACGATCCTGAAGAACTCTCGCTTCTGGAAGTCCTGCGCGCCACTCTTCAGACCGATCAGTCTGTTCTTCGCCTGGGCCCCAAGTATGTCGCGGCGTTCTCCCGCGAAGTGTCCTGGACACTTGATGCGGCGCGCTACGCCGTCACGGTCGGTGCCGAGGGCCTCGTCGCGGGCGATCCGGATGCCTCAGCGTGGCAGCCGGTGATCCGTGCGGAGCGCGAGCGCCTGGAAGCCGCGCATCCGGAGTTTCGGAAGGCTGCAGCAGTGCGACAGGCCACGGCGCGATTCAAGAGGGTCGCGCCAGATCGCTACGCGGACCCTGCGCGGAAGGCCAAGCCCGCGCCAAAACGCGTCAAGCGGCTCATCAAACCCACGGCCGCCCAGAAAGAGCTGGAGCGGCAAGGCATGGTGGCTGCGAACCGGCTGCGCGGCGGGGGATACGGCTACACAATCACATTCTACTCGGCGGGCAAGGCCCCCAACCGCTTCCGCGTTCGCGCGGAGATTCACGCGCCCCCTGAAGAGCCCGCGAAGCAATTCGATAAAAATGTGGCCTTCTTCGCCCGCGTATTCAGGATGCGCTTCTTGCGCGACGACCTCCGGTATTACAACCTGAAGGCCCGGACCGCGGTGCTCATAGCCCGCCAAGAAGTTCTCGCCGCGCTCGAACAGCTCAAAGCGGCGGTGCCTTCGGGGCGCGCGCGGGCGAGGCGGCTTGAGAGCATGCGGCGGGCGCTTGCAGACCCAAAGCCCCACCCGCGCGGAACGGTCATCAGTGGCTTCGGCCGCCGCGAAAGTCCGGTTCGCGCGGCCCGCGGCCACCGCGGGCGGGCCAGGGTTCGCGAAGACAGAGGCGAGCAGCAGAACCTGCTGCATAAGCTGCGCGGGGGCGGGCGGGGCTATGTCATCGAACTTTTCTTTGACGGCTACCCGCGGCGGCGGGTGGAGATGAGGATCAGCGCTCCGAAAACGGAGCCTGAGCCGGTTTTCATCGAGAGCGTGGCCGAACTGGCCCGCGTTTTCAACATGCGCCTGGAACGCACAGATAGCAACCTCTACAACCCCGAGGCCCGAAAGGCCACGCTGCTGGCCCCTGAGAAGGTTCTGCGCGCGATTGCCGCGGAGAAAGCAGCCCGCGAGCAAGCCAGAGTGGCCGCGCGGCGCGCGAAGAATCTCGCCCAGCAGAAGGCTCCACCCGTAAACAAGCGCGGACCGGAACCTCCCGCGTTCGGCCGCCGCCGAAGCCCGGCGCGTTCGGAGCGCCGGACCGCGCTCGCGACATCAAGCCAAGTTGTTCAAGGTGGAAAGATCAGCGGCGGCCGCGCTTCTCGAGATACTGGGCGAGATACATCCAGGCGAGGAATCCGCCGGATGCGACGGCTAGCATTAGGAAAACAGTTACAAGCACCTCACTCCCTCCTTTCCCTTCCGTTGGGAGGAAAGATGAAAACCGCACATACGAGGACAAATAAGGCTGATACCCAGATAATTAATCGTATGTTCAGATTATATCGGAAGAACCAGTCACCTGCAAGCGCAGCAGGAATGGCAAGCTTCCAGGCGTCCAAAAGCGTGCGCGCAAGGACCTCGCGGCGGGCTGGGGTGAATGGGTTGACGACCTTCATGAGGGTCTCCGGTTCAGGGATGGTAGGGGTTACTTCATTATTTGTCAATATATTTATTGCTTTTAATAAAGTCCCGAGCCGCACGCGCAAAAGCCCGGGGCGGATTGAATGGGACGAGGACATATCTTTCGAGGAGATGGGTGTAATCGAGGCGCTCTTGTTTGATCAAGGGCTGCTTTCCAAATGGCGCCATGAGCAGGGGGAGACCGGCTCCATTCCCTCCGTGGCGGTTCGCGCCCTCGAGCGGTCAGGGAAATTCTTCGCAGTTTTCTTGATCCGCGCCGGCGCGGAGCGGCCCTTTGTTCTCAAAGTGTCGAAGAGGAGGCGGAGGGATCCGCGCCAATATGGACATGGCGCGAGCGCCCAGATCGCACTCTTGCGGGAAATCCGTGACAGCCATCGAAGTCTCTTCGGGGAGGACTTCATGCCGGTTCCGCAGCCTGGCCACAGCGTGGAGGGCGCCGGGGGCCACGGCGCGTTTACGCTCGAATATGTGGAGGGGGAAGCTCCCAGAGCTGAAACACCGCCATCTCTTCAGGATCAGACCGCCCTCGTGCGCAGCCTGGTTCGCATCTGGTATGCGACGCGTAACTCGTGGGGCCTGGGTCGTCTTTTCCCAAGAAGCCTTTTCTGGCAGGACGCGAGGATCTTGAAACAGCGCGGTGTCCGGTTTGCGAGAATTTTTGACCTCGGCGCCCCCGAGCGGGGCGATGCGAAAGATTTCGTGGCCTGCTATCGCTCTTATGAGGGGACCCGCGCGATGATTTTCACTGTCCGCAGGCCTTATATTTCGGGGGAGGCGTTCTTCCAAGGGGTTGTGGAAGGGCTTGGTAGGGATCGGGCTATGGATTTCTTCAGGGCGGTGGAGCGATTCGGCGAGGCCGAGCCCGAGTATAGCCGGATGGGCCGGAGCTGGGCGGTGCGCCTTTCGCAAAGGCGCGAAAGCCCCGCACGCATCGAGTGGGTCAACGTGCCGGACCAAGTGGGCGGCCTGCGGGTTTCTGCCAGGAACATTCGCGCCGACATCGAAGAGGTCTTGTTGGATGAGCGCAAGGATTTGCTTCGAAAGTGGTACGGCATCACGCGCCCCCTGGGGCCGGAGGACCGGGTGCGCGTGGAGGATCTCGACTTGGAGCGGGGGAACTTTTACCTGGCTTTTCTGGTGACGCTGAAGGGTAGGGAGCCCTTCGTGTTGAAACTCCAGCGTGATTTTCCCGTCTACTTCGGCTCGCGCCATGATCGAAGCGAGTTTGTGCGCCTGCGGCATACCCCTCGCCAGCACGTGGAAGCGCTTCAGGAGATTTGGGCACGGTATCCCAGGGCCTTCGGCACAAAACAAGTTCCCATCCCGCGCCCCGGGGACTGGGCCTTGAGTTCCCGCGGCAGGGGCGCTTACACCGTGGGCTTGGTGACCGGGGACCCTTACGGGCCCGACGGGGGCAGGGCTGCCCTCAAGACGCCGGACATGCAGGTGGCTGTGTTGCGCAGTCTCGTGCGCATTTGGTGGGCGACGCGCGACGCGCAAGGCCGCGGCATGGTGATCGAGAAGTTCATGCCCACTTCCGATTCGCTCCTGCAGCGAGAAGGCGGCGTCTCCTTCGCGCGCATTTTCGATGCAGGCACGATCGAACGGGCAGGCGCGGCGGCGTTTGTGCAAAACAGCGGGTGGTTCCCTGTGCCCGTGCAGGAGCGTCCCGGCGTCGAAACGCTGGGCAATGACACGGTTGCCATATCAAAAGAGGCTCTGTATCGAGCCATTCGCGAAGGCCTCGGGCGCAAGCGGGCCCAAGTCTTTTTTGAAGAGTTTTCCCGAAATCCCAACGGGTACGACTCGACCGCCCGAAATTTCCAATATTGGTTTTCTCGGGAGGCCCGCGGCCGCAGGAGCCCGGCGCGGGCTGCCTGGTGGGAGCCGATGCTGGAGCGTGCGGGGAACTTCGCACGCGGATGGTTTCGCCCCAAACTGCCGCCCCTTGCCGCGGTCTCGCAAGCCGAGCCGCTTGTGCTCGGGTTGGTTTCAAAAGGCGCGTTTCGGCCCTCCGTTGTCCTTGAGCCCTTGGCCATCAGAGAACTCGCAGCGATCGCCCGAGAGTCCGCGCGGTGGGGGGTCGTCCTGGGGGGGCCGGCGGATCACGGGGAAGGTGAGAAAAGCGTGACGCACGTGATCGGAGTCGACCTGCCTCTTGAAAGCGAGCTTGCGATCTTGTCCGCCAAGCCGGGTGTGAATCTGGCGCGGCTGGACGACATCTTCATCGGCGGTGTCGCGGGGGCCCGCAAGGACTTGGACAAGGGAGACGCAGAAGAGGCTCTCGAAATCTTGCGCAGGGCCAATGTGCTCAATCTGTTGAAGCAATCCCCAAGCCCTCTCGGGCCCGGCGGCTTCATTCAAGTGGGTGGGACGCCGTGGACCCGCGATACGCTCCTCGATTCAGAACTGGTGCAGACTTTGCGAGAGCTCTCCGCGATTGCAACCCCCGATTGGTTTGAGCTTCTGGGGAAACGCGAGGCGGCGAAACCGGTTCAGGCGCTCGTGGCGACGCATGTGCCGGTCGAGTCACTCGCGGGCGGCTGGATCTGGGATGCCATTCCGGGGCGGGAGCTTGGAGCCAGGAAGATTTCCATGATCGCCATCCAGCGCCGCGGGGAGATTGTGCTGCTCGTCTATGATTTGCAGCGCGGCGGGCGGGACCTGCAGCGGACCTTGCTCAAGGCATCCCAGTCGGCCATGGTGGACGGGATTTCGCGGGGGCCCTTCGGCGGACGGCCCAATCCCGCCGGGGCCCAGAGAGCCCACGAGCGCTACAGGCACGAATGGTTCGAGGACCCGCTGAAAAATTGGCAGGACGTGCTGCTCCAGTCCGCGCTGCGCACGCCGTCAGGCATGCTGCCGACCCTGGGCGTCATGAAGCAAAGCCCGGCGCGCAGTTTTCTTGAGTGGCTCTTGGAGTCGCTGAGAAGGAAGCGTCCTGCGGCCGTCGTGGAGTTGCCGGCCGTGGAATACCCGCCCATGACGGTCGTCGATCTCACCCAGCCGATGGAGTTGGGCACGGCGGCGCCGGGGCGGCCGTTCCGTAAAGCTCTTGCACTTCAGTCGAACGTGGTGACGGGCCTCGCTCGTCTGGCCGATGACTCCTCGAAGCTTGGCGTTGTCCTGGGGGCCGTGGGGGAGCAGGTCGCCTCTCCCGACCGCGTCTTTCGCATGATCGGACTGGCCCGGCCCCAGACCGAAGAGCTGGCGACCCTCTCGCTCCCACCGGGGAGCAACGTGCGGGGCGCCGACAACATGTTCCCGCCGTTGGTTTTGAGGGTAACAGAGGCCGCCCTCAAGGGAGAAGTCCGGCAGGGGTCGGAAAGCTTCATGCCCTTGCGTCAGTACCTCACATCGCCTGACTTTCCTCGGGGCGGCCTCGTGACAATCGGCGGCCGGCGCCTCGACCCGGCCCACTTTGAGACGCCGCCCGTTTCGACCTTGGCTGACCTCAAAGGGGTGGCGACGAGCGATGCCTTTCTGAACCTTGATGACGAGTTCCTCGGGAAAATCGGCCGCTCGCTGTTCTATGTGATGGCCGGCGCCCATGTGCCGCTCGACCTTCTGGCCGGAACCAACTTTTGGGTTGAGGAGGTCATGCCGCCGTCCGTCCTCTGCCCCGCTTGGATCATCGACTGGCAGGGTCAGAGACTCTTGCTCGTCTATGACCTTCGAGGAGGGGAGCCGGCGCACCGCGCCTTGGGCGAGGCCATCGACTCGGCGAACTATTACTCATTGAAGCACGGCACTTTCGGTGCCCCTGCGCCGGGAGATCCGGACAACCGGTTTTTGACATCGTACCTCGTGCGCTATCACGGCGGTCCTGCCCAGCACTGGCAGGCGTTGCTGCTCGAGCGCGCCCTGCGGCTGCCCGACGGCAGTCTCCCCGTGCTGCCTCCGCCCGTGGCATCTGAAGAGGCCGCGGCCGAAGCGCGGCACGCTGCGGCCCGTATCGAGGAGCCGAAGCTGACGGACATCGGAACCGATCACCCGGTCGAACTCGGCCGTGCTGCTCAAGGCCGGTTCGAGCCGTCCCTGAAAATCTGGGAGCCGGCGCTCAAGGCGCTCAAGGGCCTGGCAGCGGCTTCGGACGGCAAGACTGGAAAGTTTCTGGGGGCGAGCGGCGATATCCTTGTCGAAACCGGGCAGCCGGCCCAGCTCTTCGGCCTCGACAGCCCTGCGGGGACTCGGTTCGCGGCCCTTCATATTCCCGGGTTTCCCAGGCGGCGGACCAATCAAGCGTTTGCGGACCACATCACGCGCGCTCGCAATGCCTTGTTGGGAGGCAATCCGGCCGGGGCCATGCGGGAGATGGCGAGCTTGAAAGCGCAGCTCGTTGAGTGGAGCACTCAAGTTCAGGTGCCCGTGTGGGCGACGGTGGGAGAAATTGAAATCCGGCTGGGAGTTGCACTTCCGCCGGCGGACGTTCTTCTCGCGGCCCTTGAGCGGGTGGCTGCGATTTCGACGCCCTCCTGGTTCATCTGGCTCCTGGACGCGCGCACCGAAGCTTTTCTCTCGACCGACGACCAAATGTACAGGATGTTCGGCACGCCCTTTTATGTCGACATCGCGGCGCACGCGGGTTTTGTGCCGTTCCGAAACCTTCACCTGCGCCGGCTTGAGGCGGGTTTAAGGGGGGACCTTCCGCACTATTTCGGCTCCGTCATCCGTTGGAATGG
>CAZPNG010000221.1:0-3777 GCA_964587845.1 uncultured bacterium
CGACTTCTCGGCCGTCTGGCTGCGCAAGATGCAGGATGATCTTCTTTTCGGCCAAGCCAAGGAGGCGTACGACCGGCGGGACATCCCGGAGGCGCAGAGATTGTTCGCCCAGGTGTCCCCCGCGGCTCGCGCTGTTGTCGCCGGCGCCGCCAAGGTTCATCTCAATGAGTTCATTCCGCGGCTACTCGCGCCTTCCAAGTCATCGCGGCCCCGCAAGCGACTCCAGCGTCAGAGCTCGGCGCGCGCGTTTTGGAACCGGCCCCCGGCGCAGGGGCTTGATCATTTCACGCCCGATGAGCTCTTCATGCGCTTCTTCCCCGATTCGATCTGGGACTGGGAGCGCAAGCGGGAGCTGATCGCCTCCCAGAGCATTCTGTTTGTGAGCGGCACGCCGGACGGGAAACCGTGGACCGATCAGGTCCCGCCTGGCTTTGAGGGCTACGTGCTGCGGACGGTCACCGAGGAGTCCGCAAACGGGCGCCATGTCCGCATGCACTTGATGATCCATGCCCCGCACGAGGGAAGCGCCATGTTCGCGGAGGCGTTCACCGGCTCATTCTGGGCGTTTCCAAGACAGCAGGCCTTTGCGATTGGCTTTGGAGAAATCCACCCCTCGCTCGGTTTTGATTCAAACAAGTTCCTGAGCTGGATCTCCGACCAAATCGAGCCGCAGGCGAGAGCCTTAGGCTACAAGAAGCTTCTCATCCGGTTTGCCGACCCAGCCGTCCTCGAACCGCTGGGTTTCCATCTCGCCAAGCGCGGGCCTCCGGCGCCACTGTTGGTGAAAGAGATTTCCGGGCCCGTCTCGCTCGCTCGCGCCCGGCAGTTTGCAGATGCTTTAAGCGGTGTATATTCCCTCCTCGCTCGCAAGGACGAGCCAGCCCACCTCGGTGTTCGCTCCTTTGTGCCGGCTCCGGCAGATGTCTTCGGGCGGCTGGCCACTGCCAAGACTCAAGGGCTTCCTTTTGAGCTCGCGGCGTGGGTTGAGCGCACGCGCCACGCGTTTCCCGAACTCTGCTCCGGCTTGCGCGTCAGGCAGAGCGATTGGCTGCTCGCCAACCTGCTCTTTTCCAAGGAAGGCGACGCCGTCATCGTCGAGGGGTGGCCCCGCGCCGGGAAGTCCTCCCTTTCGGTGGCAGGATCTGATGTGTTCCGATTCGGAGACGAGTACCTGGGCAGCTTGCCGGAGAATGGGATTCTCTTCCTTGAAGTTCCCGGCCACCTTTTCGCAGCGCCTTCCGTGGAGATCACAGAGATTCGCGCGCGGGCGTTCCGGCAGGACTTGCCGGAGAGTGAGCGCGTTCAGCCGGTCGCCCAGACCCTGGCCGTGGCACCTGTCCGTGCGTTCGTGGAACTCACGCGCGATGAATCGCTCGCCGGCTCTTACCGGATCTGGCAAACGGCGGCGCGCAATCCCGCGATTCCTCTCTTGGGACAGACGCCCTTTGCGGCCCACCTGCCTCGGTGGCACATGCCGAGTCTCATCGTCCAATTATTCACCGGCAACCGCCTCGTGCGCCCCCTTCACGTCTTGCGCGTGCGCCACGGCCTCAATGAGCCCGGTGAGTTCGCTGAGCTGGCCCGCGACCTTGCGGGCCGCATCCGCCAGTCCGCAGGCCGCGTGAGCATCTTGGAGTTTCTGAAGACGCACCCTGCCGGGATCGAGCGCAAGATCACAGTTGTCAGCGGGCGGGTGGCGGGCCTTCCGACGCCGGCATCCCCAGAGGGGACGAGACAGGCCATTCCCTTACAGCCCTCTGATCCGGCTGTGCGGCAGTTCGTGGTGTTCAATCAAGCCACCTATCGCTTTGTTTGGGAAGGCGGCCAACTGTCCGTTGTTCTCTCGTTTCGCTACATGGCTGAATCGGGGGGCCGATACGGGCCGCAGACCAGAGACGAATTGCGGTTGATTTATCATCCGGAGTCGGATCAGTACCTTCCTTTTGCCAACGTGCGCCAGCTTCACTACGTTCCCGGCGACGCGCAGTCGCGTGCGATGCTCAAACAGTCCGGCATTTGGGATGAGCTGCGTCCCAACGACAAGCGCGAAGAGCTGGTCTTCCTCGAATCCCGGGCGGTCCATGATTCCTCGGTCAGCGTCCTGCGGGTTTATCGCGGCCGGATTTCCACGGAGACTTTTCTGTACACGCTGGTCTACATACCGGGCAACGGGATCGTGCGCAGTTCCAAACCCATTCCCGTGGGGAGCGATCTGACTTTTCATCACTGGCTGTTTCCGGAGCTGACGTTTTATTTGAACATGAGGAGCCTCCGTAGGGCGGGCGAAGGGGCGCGGGACATCCGGGTGATCACCGATGAGGAGGACCGGATCATTCGGGTCGCAGTGCGCGGCGGACGCGCGTTCCATCAAAATCCCATTTTGGACACGTTCGGCGGCAAGCAGACGGGCATTCTCCTCACCCACAACCCGCGGTTGCCTTACCTCAACCTGCGCGGCTGGGGACTGACCGGCGTGATACAGGGTGTCCCCTTGAAAAAGCGCGCCGGGCGGATGCGCACGCTGCGCGCCGTGAAACGCAAAGGGCGCGTCAAGAAGGTGTCCACCGTCCAGGTGCAGCAGAAGCCCGCGGCCTACTTGACCTTGAACGACCGCGGTGTCGTCGTGGCGCCGGGCGCCTACGGAGGCACTCGCGCAGACCTCGTTTTTGAAAACGATCAACTGCTTGAAACCAGGGTGGGGAAACACGCCTTCCATCAGATGGTTGCGCGAAATCGGGAAGGGAAAATCGACGAAACCGCGTGGAACCAGTTCAGCCGCCTGCCGCGCGACTATTCGGGCTCCATCTCCCGGCTGCGCACGAAATCGAGCGGGCGGGCGTGGGCGGGGCCATTCTTCCGCGGCGCTCGTGTGGCGGACCGGCCCGATGTTTGGGCCTCGGCGGTGCTCGACAACGGGGTGCTGGTCGACAGCCACTCGTGGCCGACTGAGGCCGCGCCTCCCACAAATGTCTATGACTACCGGACGACGCGTGGCTGGACGCAGGCGGAGATCAAGGCTGGACTTGCCGGACGGGCAAAGAAGCCTCCCCGGGCCCGCATTGTCCTGGCGGACTTCAAGCTCAAGCCGCAGTCTTCCTCGACGGAATATGCGAGGGGCAGGCGGATCCACGGCACGGAGGGAATCATCAGAGGGCACCACGCGCGCGGGGACGGGACGGTTTATGCGGGAGGCAAGTACCACCTGCCGGCGAGCTATGCGCGCTACCCGGTGGATGTTTACCGTTTCCCGGAGGAAGGCAAGAAGGGCCTCGTGATGTTGGTGGTCTACAAGCCGGGCGGCGAGGCGCCGCACGACGCATTTCTGTATGCGCAGGGTGGCGCCGAGATGCCTTATACCCCGCAGAGGATGAAGCAGGCAGAAGCCGCGCTGAAGCGCACGTACGGCTACGCCGCCGATCTGGCGGCGATCTGGGATGAGAAGATTCGGGCTCAGGAACTTTTCGACCAAGCCGCAAAGTCGGGCGCTCGGGGAGACCTCACGAAAGCTCAGAATCTGCTGAAAGATGTGAAGTCCATGAGGACGACCCGTGTCCTGCGCGGTCAGGTGTCGCGGCTGAGATTGAAGCTGCGCAACTGGGCGCGCCGCCAGTCCCCGGCCCGCAGAGATCCTTCGCGGAGTTTGGAGGGTCCGCTCAGGATGACAAGGTTTGGGAGCCGTGTGCCCCCCCGTGTCATCCTGAGGGCTGCTCCTCCCGCCCCCCGTGTCATCCTGAGGGCTGCTCCTCCCGCCCGAAGGATCTCCCGCCGCCAGTCCGC
>CAZPNG010000222.1:0-4644 GCA_964587845.1 uncultured bacterium
CGATGCCTTCTTCGAGTCGCTCGCGATCGAGGACTTCGACACGCTCAAGCAAGCTCTCGGCGCGGATCTGGAAGTTCTCTACGAACTCTTCTCCACGCGCGAGCCGGCCGAGCAGGTCTATGCTGCGGCGGCTCCGGGCAGCGGCGGCTTGCCCGACTTTCTGCTCAGGGTTGCGGGCAAGATTCTGGCTTCCCCGCTGCGCGAACACGTGGATCTCGAAGGGGTCTCGCCTGCCGAGCTCGCGAAACGGCTGGAGGACAACCTCGCAGCGAGCCGCCAGAGCGCGGTGCGGGTGGAGCCGGAGCCCGCCGCCCCCAGCGAGAAGGAGCTGGCGATCCGGGCCTCTCAGGATGTCTACCGGGAGCACGTGGCGGTCACGGTCCGCGGGGATCGCGTGCAGCTGGCGGACTATCCTCAGATTGAGCTCACGGCCGAGGATCTCGCCGGCATCGAAAACCTGCTCGTCGTCGAAACGCTTCGCGCCAATCAGCGCACCGTGCGTTTCCCGGTCTCCGGGGGCGGGTTCGCCGAGATCGAGCTGCCGCACGCCTACCCGGACCGCGAGGTGTGGGTGTGGGTCGCGCTGGGAGAGCCCCAGGAAGCCGAGGTCATGGCCACGCCCTTCGAGTCGCAGGTCGAGCTGAGACACTTTGAAAGGACTGCATCCGGCCCGTATCGCCCGTTCATCGTCCGTGAGTTGCCTGCATTCGAGCGGGTAGCCGGCAGCAGGTTCCGGGTTGTGCCGACGATGGAAGAGATCAGCGCGCAGGAACTTCCGAAGGCCCAGCCGTTTGTAGTGATCGGCACCATGGGTAGGGCCGGAAAGCACGGGCACGGCAGCTTGTTTGATTGCACTTTGCCGCAGGTGGGGCACGTGAGGATCAACGGCCCCGATGCGTGGTACGGCCGCGTCGCGCAGCTCACGGTCGATCCCCGAGAGCCCCACGGGCGCCGACTCACACGCCTGAGGCTTCCGCGAATCCGCGACGCGCAAGACCACATCGTGCTCGGAGAAGCCGAACTGACGGACCTCGCGCTGTCGCCGGGCGGGCTCCTGGAGCGGCCGTCTCTCGTGGTCCGCAGCGACGAAATTCACCAGGTGCTCATGACTCACGCCCGCCGGTTGCGCGCCGGCCCCGTAGTTCTCGTGGAGGCGCGCGGCTCCTACCGGCTGGGCCGCCGCCGCTTCGACCAGGTGACGGGCCGGCTCCTGCGGCTTCATCTCAATACGCTCCCGCACGCCGTGGTGCGCTATGCAGACGCTCAGGATATTTTTTCCCGCGCCGGACTTTCGCCCTTTCATAGCTCCGTTCGGCGCCTCCTTCGAGGCCTCCACGCCGACATTCATTACGAGCTGGGCCGGCCCACGCAGGTGTTGGCTTTTCGAGGGCGCACGCCGGACCCCGAGACCGCCATCCGATTGGAACCCATTCGAATGGGGCGGCGCTTCGTCTGGTACCCCGTTTCGGTGATCGAACGCCATCGCGCGGCGAATGACGGCATGCTGCTCCTCGAGCGGCCGGGCCGCGGCGAGCGGCTGGTGCTCATGGAGGAAGGGCTGTCTGTGCCGCTCGTCGTGCCGCTGTCTTACCAACGGCAGGGCCTCTGCGAGGTGGACCTCGGCCCGATCCGAAACCGCCAAATTTCCTTGGAGTCGCTCAGCGAGCCCACCGAGGGCGGCCGGCCCCGCCGCCACAACCTGCACCTGCGGCCGCTGTCGCATTACCACGGCCGTCCGCTCACGGCGGTGCTGCAAGACGGCCAACTGATCCGCCTTTACGTGGGCTCGCGGGACCCGCAGCGGACGGACTCGGACATGGAAACGATCGAGATCCAGAACTTCGGAGAGTTTGGCACCTGGACCTATCAAGTCGGCTGGAAGCGGATGCCCCGAATGCGGACCCGCAAGCGCCGCTGGCAGGTATCCGGCACCGCCCAGGAGAAGGCCGAGCGGGAGGAGGCGAGGGCCTTCGACCTCAAGGTGCGGCGTGCCCGCAGCATGCAGAGGGAAAGCAGGAGGGGCCGGGGGGTCTTCGGCGACACGCTGAAGGCCGCGGGGGAAGAGAACCCCCTGATGGCCTCGATGCTCGCGATCACGCCGGAGGATTACGATGAGTTGATGGCGCAGCTTGGAGACGATTTCGGGCTCCTGGTCGAGCTCGTCTCGATCGCCGCGATCGACGAGTCCATCGATGAGGTGCTGGCCGAGTATGGCGTGACCGACCTCGAAACCTGGCTTCACAGCCTGGTGGAGCGCATTCTGGCCTCCCCCCAACTGGCCCGCCACGAAGGCATTGAGGGCCGTTCGGCCGACGACATGACCCGCGCTTTGTTGGCGCTGCTTCGCCGCCACGCCCCGGCGAGAACACAGCTCACATTCGAGACGGGAAAGCTCACGGCTCTTGCGCGCGAGCGCCCGGCCCGACTGCGCGAAGGCGCCGTTCTCCTCATTCTTGCAGCGGCGAGCGCAGGTGCTCTTGTGGGCGTTTCGATTGTTTCGCCTTGGATTGCGGCTGTATGGGTCGGCGGGATCCTCGGGCACTTGTTTGTTCGGATGGCCCGCGAGCTCACATCCCGCGGCGAGTGGGGCGACTCCTTTCACGCCAGCGGTGGAAACCCCTTCACCATGATGGCCGTCGGCCAGCTCTTGGTGGGCGGGGTGGACGCCGTTCTGGATATTCGCGAGGATGCGCCCTTCCGGCGCGCGAAACCGTTGACTTATACGCTCTTAGCTGTGGCACGGTTGCTTGGAGTTGCTGCCGGAGCTGCGGGGCTGGCGCTGGAGTTCTTCGTGGATCTCGCCCTCATGCGGCCCGGCGTCGTTTTGCTCAAGCTCCGGGAACTGGCAGTTCTTGCTTCATCGCATGACACCGTTTCTCCGGAGCGCTCGAATGGTCTCGGTTACGGAAAACTCGGCTTTGCCCGCTACCGGGGAGATGTGAAGGCCTATCAGGGTCTTCGCCTGGATCTTTTTCATGACTTCGAGATGCCGGATTACTGGGATGACGCGCAGGGCGGTGTCGGGGAACCCGAGACGAACCTCTTCCTGCAAGATGAAATCACCGCGTACCAAACCCTGCGGCGCCTGGAGCTTGAAAAGATTGAAAGATCGCTCGGCACGAGCCCGGCGGATTCGGCGATCGGCCGTTACGCGGCCTACCGCCAGGACCAGTTTGAGAAACACAGGGACTGGCACCTCGAGCCCAAGGTGGACGGCCTGCTCCACACGATGCTCTATGGTTCGAGCTGGTACAACCTGCCGCGATATCTCACCTGGCACGTTCTTCGCATGCTCGAGTTCACCGGCTCCTTCGCGCGCTCCAGTCTCCCCGGCGCGATCAGCGACGATGACCTCGCGCTCCTCGCGCGCCGCAGGATCCTCCAGCTCGTCGACTCTCCCGAAAGCGATCCCCGATACCAATTCACCGATTCCTTCTTGCGCCGGTTTCAACTTTATCTCGATACCTACTTCCAGCAAATTCCCGAGTCCGAGTTTGCGGCGATTCTGCGCAAGCCGCTCGCCACGGCGGTGATTTTCCGGGGCAAGTTCTACGCCCCCAAGCACGCTGCCGCCCGCGCGAGCGGCTTCCGCAATGACGAAAAGGTCGAGTGGATCCTCACTGGGATTTTGCGCGATCACCTGAGCTGGGCGCGCCGCCAGCCGAAGGCCGGCAAAAGCCACCCGCTCCCCGGCCAGATCCGGTTTTATCGCGAGCACCGCGACAAACTGTCTTCCCTGAAGCTGGGCCGCTACGGCCGGCGCGCGCTCTTCCTTTATTTCGAAAAGCGCTTGAGCGCCAACGAGATTGCCAAGCGGCTTCGGCCTAAGCGCGCGCGGGCCGCGCATGAGAGCCAATATGTCCAGAGCGTGATCGAAATTGCGTTGGAGCGCCTTCGGCGCGCGCTCGATGAGGACTTCCGCCTCGTCGACACGAACCGAAATAAGCTGGCCAAATTCCCGCGCCGCGAGCGGCAGGTGCTCGAGCTCTCTCACGACGACCGGCGCGTGTTTCTGACCGCCGGGCAGGTGGGCCGGCGGCTTGCCCTGAGCGCTTCACAGGTCAAGGCTGCGCTGGCCTCAGGGATGAAACGGCTGCGGGAACTTGCGGCCGGGCGGGCCCAGCGCAATGAGCGGGCAGAGCAGGTTCGCGCTCAGGCCTATTCGTTCTTCCGCGATCTCGTGAAATATCTAAAGCCCGCCCAGCGCGCCTGGGTGAAGGCGCGATACTTCGGTCCCTTGGGCGTCATGAGTTTCGAGCAGACAGCCGGAAGACTGCGCCTTTCGCCGCGTGTTGCGAGGAGTCTGGAGAAGATGGCTTGGACGCAGTTTCACAAGAAAATGATTCCCCAGTCCGTCTACCGCCTGGCCGAGGCCTACCGGCGGTTTTCGCACCGGCTGCCCAAAAGCTGGCGCGAAGTGTTTCATCAACTGTTCTCGGCCAGGCGGCCTCTGACGCTGACAGAGCTTGCCCGCGAGCGGGGCGTTTTCAAACAAGCGGTCTTCCGCCACCAGCAGGAGATTTACCAACATCTCCTGGAGTTCGAAAAGGAGCTCGGCCGCGACCGGGCGCGAGAGGAAAGATGGCGCGCGTTGCGCCATGCCGCTGGGCGCACCGGCCGGCCCTTCACGAGGCGCCGCGGCAC
>CAZPNG010000223.1:0-3280 GCA_964587845.1 uncultured bacterium
GCTTTGACGCCTCCGGCCGCCCCGCCGTCATCGGGGCGCTGTTGGACGTTCGGCGGGTCCTGGCGCGGGAGCTTCCGCAGGACGCGCAGCCCTTTTTTTTCGGGGTCCTGGGTGAAGAGGCCATGCTGCACAGCAACCTCCCGAAAACGCTCCCCTGGGAGGAGCGCCCGCCGTGGCGCATCCAGCGCTTCATTCCGTTCGAGGACCGGCGCTGGTCACTCGAGGTGTGGCCCACGGCGGCGGCGCGCAGCTCGCTCACGTACCTGGATTTCGCCGGGCTGCTCATCCTGGCGAGCTGGCTGCTTTTCTCGGTGTCGGCCGCGCTCTTGGCGTGGTCCATCGTGTCGCGCTCGAAGGTCCTGGAACGGGAAGTGGAAAAGCGCACCGCCGAGCTCTCGGCGAAGAACAAGGAGCTCGAGACCAAGAATGCCGAGATCGAGAACTTCATTTATTCCATCTCGCACGACCTGAAGTCGCCCATCGTGTCCATCCAGGGGTTCGCGTCCATTCTTGAGGATGAATTGAAGGGCAAGCTGGACGAGAACAATGTCCTGTACCTTCAGCGCATCCGGGCCAACACCGATCACATGCACAACTTGATCCGGGACCTCCTGGAGTTCTCGCGGGTGGGTCGCCTGGAAGACAAGCCGGAAGTCGTGGACCTCTCGGAGATGGTGAAGACCGTGGTGGAAGAGCACCGCTCGCTGCTCATGCAGAAGGGAATCAGCGTCGACCTCGCGGGGGAGTTTCCCGCCGTGAAGCTGCCAGCCAAGCGCGTGCGCCAGGTGATCGATAATTTGGTCTCCAACGCCATCAAGTACATCGGGTCTCCCGAGCGGCCGCAGATTCGTGTCAACGCGAGCCCGCAGAACGGGCAGGTAGAGCTGACCGTGCAGGACAACGGCCTGGGGATCCCCAAGGAATTTCACGAGAAGATCTTCATGATTTTCCAGCGCGTCCACACCGACCAGGGGATCGAGGGCACGGGCATGGGCTTGTCGATCGTGAAAAAGATCGTGGAGAACCTGGGCGGGCGAATCTGGGTGGACTCCGAGCCGGGCAAGGGCAGCGCTTTTCACGTCACGCTGCCGGCCGAGGCGGCCCCGAGCGAGCGGCTCCAGAAGGCGGCATGAGCGCACCGGAGGCAAGGCATTGGCGGATCGTCATGGTGGAAGACAATCCGGACCACGCGCTGTTCATCCGGCGGGCCTTGACGGGCTACACGATCGACCTCGCGCACTTTACCGACGGCGACCAGGCCTTCCAGCATTTCTTTGGGGCCGTGCCGGCGCCGTGCCCCGACCTTATCCTGCTCGACGTCAATCTGCCGAAGCGCAACGGCTTCGAGCTCCTGGAGCGCTTGAAATCCCATGAACAGTTCAAAACCGTTCCGGTCATCATGCTCAGCACCACGACACAGCCATCCGAAATCGAGCGCGCCTACCGCATGGGCGCCAACGCCTTTGTCAACAAGCCCGTGGATTTTCAGACTTTCACGTCCCGGATTCAGCAGATTCGTAGCTTCTGGCTGGATGTGTCCATCTTGCCGGATCGGGCGGCCTAAGCCATGAGCCTTTCGGTTCTGCTCATTGAGGACAATTCGGACCACGCGGTGCTGGCCAAGCGCGCCATCGAGAAGGATGGCAGCTTTGTGGTGAAGGTCGCCCGCACGGGCCGCGAAGGCGTGGAGTCCCTCACGAACGGCGGTGTCGACCTCATCATTTCGGACTACAACCTTCCGGACCAGACCGGGCTCGACATCCTGCGGCACTTGAACGAGGTGAAGATCCGCGCGCCCTTCATCATGATGACGGGCCAGGGCGATGAGAACCTGGCGGCCACGTGCCTCAAGGAAGGCGCTTACGATTACGTGGTGAAATCGCCCTCCTATCTCTCGGAGCTCCCGCACACGATCAACAACGTGCTCACCAAGTACCGCCTGGAGCGGGAAAAAGAGGAGCTCACCGGGAAAATTCTCAAGCAGAACACGGAGCTTGCGGTGGCGAACCTGAAGCTGCAGGCGCTCTCGGTGAAGGACGAGCTCACGGGCCTGTACAACCACCGCTGCTTCCAGGAGCACGTGGAGTCTGAGTTTGCCCGCGCCAAGCGCTACCAGCAGCACCTGGTTTGCGTCATGATCGACCTGGACCATTTCAAGCAGATCAACGACAACTTCGGCCATCAGTTCGGCGACAAGATTTTGCGGCGGATCGCGCAGGTCGCCAAGGGCGCGGTGCGCGAGAGCGATTTCCTGGCCCGCTACGGGGGCGAGGAGTTCGTGCTCTTGCTGCCCAACACGCCCTACGAGGGGTCCATGGTGCTGGCCGAGCGCTTGATCGAGATCGTCCGGTCCCAGAAGTTTGAATACGAGGGCCAGGCCTTGAGCCTCACGATCAGCATGGGGCTTTCCTCTTATCTAGAGGACCACATCCGCTCGACCGAGCAACTCGTGGAATACGCGGACCGGGCGCTCTACCAAGCCAAGGCGAGCGGCCGCGACCGCATCTGCCTTCACTCGTCCATCACCGACTCGGTGCAGCAGCGGCTGCCGCAGCTTCAAATCAGCCGCGAGAGCATCGTGGAGATGCAAACGCGCATTCACGACATCTCCGAGACCGTCAAGAAAACCTACATTGCGGCCACGCGCGCCATGATGATGGCCCTCGACGCCAAGGATACGCACACCAAGGAACACTCCGCCAGCGTGGCCCGCTACGCGCGGGGCATTGCGGAGTACTTGGGCATGAGGGTGGAGGAGCAGGAAGTGATCGAGCATGCGGGGCTGCTGCACGACATCGGAAAGGTGGGGATCCCGGACGATATCCTCTTCAAGCCTGGCAAACTCACGGCCGAAGAGTTCACGATCATGAAGGAGCATCCCACCATCGGCTACCAGATCCTCAAGCCGATCCGCCACCTTCGCGAAGAGCTGCCGTTTGTCCTCTATCACCATGAATGGTACAACGGCCAGGGCTACCCGCAGGGCTTGAAAGGGCGCGAGATTCCCGTGGGGGCCCGCATCGTGCACGTGGCCGACACCTTCGACACCATGCTCCAGAAGCGCACCTACAAGGAGCCGTTTCCCATCGAGGTGTGCCTCACGGAACTTCTTCGCTGCTCGCTGACACAGTTTGATCCCAAGTGCGTCAAGGCCCTGGTGGACTACCTCCTCTCGGTGAAAAAGCTTGCCCCTGAAGGCTTTGACGCGCAGCTCCTGACCGAGAAGCTCGAAGCCGACCCGCATAGATAATCCCCTTCTCAAAAGGCACCTGGTACCTTT
>CAZPNG010000224.1:0-6064 GCA_964587845.1 uncultured bacterium
GGCGGCGAGAATGAAACGAAGGCCACGCTGGCAGTGGTGCGCGCGCATTTTAAGAAGACCGACCCTCAGTCGCTCGGCCACGACGTGGCGCGCCTGGCGGTTCTCCTGCGGGCCGGCAGGGGCCGGCGGCACACGCATGAAGCGAGAATCGTGCGAAAAAACCTGGGCGTCTACGATCCTTCTCCGGCGAGCGGGGAGTGGCTTCTCGCAGCACTCCTAGACCCCAAACGATGGGCGAATGAACTCTTTCAGGCAGCCGTCCAGCGGGTGTTTGACAAGAACCCCGAAAACCGCGCTTACGTGGATCGCCTGATTGCCGAACTGCGGGCTCGTGACTCGCGGATCACGTCGCGCGCGGCGGCGCTGCGCCAAATCCTTCTGCGGGACGACCAGGCGGCCCGGCTGTATAGGCGGGAGCTGGCGGGCGCCGTGAAGTTCGAAGCGCGGGCCCAGGCCATTGAAGAGCTCACGGCCAAGAACCCTCGAGCGAACTTGAGAGGCCAGGTCAATGACCAGGTGCTCCTCATCCAGGATATGGGTGGCATGGGCCGCCTGCGGGCCATGCGCGAAGTGATTGCCGCACACCGGCTTCAACACCTCGTGTCCGAGCCCCGCTATAACTGGTCCCACACGATTCTCTTCACGCACTCCTCCAGCCGCGTGAATCTCGGGCCGGGGGAGCGCAGGTCGGTGGAGAAATGGGTCCAGTGGACGGCCGGCATCACCCGCCGCTCCAAGGCACTGGGCGAGGCGCTTTACGCCACCATCAACAAAGGGCATTTCAAGGAGGGCTATGTCCTAGAGATCGACGAAACCTTGAAGACGATCGGCGACAACGCCATGCGCAACCACGCCTTTGCCGGCGCCAACGTGATCGCGCTTTTCATCAATGCCATCGGCCAGGGCGATTATCACTTCGTGATGGACCAGCTCAACCAGCGCGGCGAGGACAAAATGCCCGACGCGGGCGAAGGCTACGGCGGCTACTGCATTCCCAAAGACGGCTTCTTTGCGCACTGGGTGCTGACGCTCACCGACGATGAGAAGTTGGAACTGCTGCGCGTCCCGGCCGAAAGCCGCGCTGCAGTCAAGGACTTCATCGCGAGCATTGCTAAATTGCGCTACGACTTCGCAACGGACATTGAGTTTGAGCTTTACGTCGCGGACCGCCTCAAATCCTTAAACGTCAAGGGAATCAGTGACAAATTCAAAATTGATCCCGAGCTGGGGATTCTCATGGACCCGACCATGGTGATGATGGTCTTGCAGAACCTTGGGATTCCGGGCCTGGAGGACACGTTCGGCGTGGTGGCGAACCTGGTGGCCCGTCAGGGCACGAAGAAGGTGATCGTGGCCAACGAGCAATTGGTGCGCTTCATGGTCTTCTACAAGAATTGGATGGTCCTGCACGAACTTTATGAGGCGGCGGTGGAGGAGGCCTTGCCAAACGCACTGATCGATCTTTTCGGCGTGAAGATGACTTACACCAAGGAAGAGACTGCCTGGGGCGAAGTGCGCGCCAAGGCGCTCGCGCGCGAGCGGATGCTGAAAACCCGCGTTGTGAAATACACCGAATACAAACCCGATACGCAGGACGGTCGCTACAGCACGGGCCCGCGGGGCGGTGAGGTTCTCATGCAGGAGTGGGCCCATCATGCGGAGTCCCTCGACCGCGAGCAGCAGATCCTGGCGCACCTCATGTTCAACGGCTTTGATCCGCAGGATCGCTCCTCCATGGGCCGGCAGGCGAGTAAGTTTCTCAAGAGCGAATTGGGAGTGGATTTGGAAAGCTCAGGGGTTGCGAAGAACTTGCAGGCGGCCTTTCCGGGATTTGCTCCGGTCGGCCATCTCACCTTTGTCAGCGAGACAGGCCTCTCTCGCGGAGATGTCCTGGGCTACGAGTACTTCCGGCACATGGAGCAGTTTGCGAAGGAAGCCAGGACCATCTTGCAGCAGGCCGGCATGCGCGAGGGGGATATTCTGGCCAACATCAATCATTTCGACGGCCACATGGACCGCTGGATCCGCGGCGTGCCCCAGGATCCGCGCGAGTGGAAGCGCGTGCGCAAGTCGATCGGAGGAAAGATCAACGCGCTCGTCATCGAGGTCAAAGGGTTGCAGTACGACCCCGAGATTGCCTTTCAAAAGCAGGATGCGGTCGACTTCGGCATCACGCACCGCATGCTCGTCGAGAAGTGGGCCAAGCGCCCCGAGAAACTTCTCGCCGTCATGAACACCGGCCGGGACGAGCATTGGGACGGCAGCCTTTTTGTGATTCCGGACGGCGGCGTGGGCCGCCAGCGGCGCGCCTTTGAAAAGCACGACATGCAGCTTTTGCATCGCGCGGCCGCGCACCTTCGGCCCCGCTGGGTGCTGGGAGACGCGATCGATCGAGCGCTCCTGAACGCTTTTGGGTTTGCAGATCAGCACAACTGGCAGGCGGTGTGGGGCCGGCGCCGGGAGGGCTGGCTGGCGGCCGCGCTCCAGAACGCCGGGTCAGATGGCGCGTGGCTCCTGCGGGACGGGCGAATCGCCGCGGAACATTTGGGAGAAGACCTCGCGTTCGTCGCGTCAAGGCTGACGGGCCGCAAACAGGAGAGCTACCGCGCCTCAGATGTCGAGAGAGCCGTCGTGTGGCTCTTAAAATTTCAGCCCTTCAGGGCCCGTTATTTTGCAATCGGCGTGGGGCGCTATCGTGCGAAGGCGCTGGAAGACATCGCCCGGCTGGACGATACCCGGGCTGCGCGGCTGCTCGACGCCATCCTCGGCGGGGATCAGGCGCAAGCCGAGCGGCTCTACGCCCAGAAGGCGGAGCAGCATCGCCGGGATGGAACGTCCCAGATCTTCAATAATGACCATGACCGCATGCAGCGGGCGGGCTACGCGGCCAGGAGCCCCGAGGTGCGGCTCATGGCGGATGCGGTGGCGGAGGTCGAGGACGGGCTGCCCCTCAAGGACTTGAGCTGGGCGACTTTCCTCGCTTTGGGCGGACGCTACACTCTGGTGGGGCAGGACCGCAAGACGATTGATCGCACGCGTGACCTGTTTGAGAGGAGCATCAAGCGGTTCGGTCAGGGCAAGCGTCAGGCCCCTGCGCGCCTCGCGCGCAGCGAGGAGCTGGAACTCCGGGAACTCCTGGAAAGGCCGAGTTATGAACTCCCTCCCATCGAGCGCAAGCGGCAGGCCCGCGGCATCGAATCTTCCGCCAAGGGCGCTCAGGAGCGCACCGAGGCCGTGGCCGGCGCCGAAGCGCGCGAGGCGGCGCGCCTTCAAGGATTGAGCCTGAGCCGCCGCATGAGGGGTTTCCGCAGGGCCCAGGACCGGATGAAGAGTGAGCCCCCGCGCTCGGTGCGCGTGGCCTACGATCAAGCCATGCAGGCGCTGGGCAGTCCCCGCGGCGGCGTGCGCGAAGACCGCTTCGGTCAATACCTGGCTTTCGCGAAAGCCGCCCTCCATCAGGTGATCGACAAGCACACGGACCCCGAAGAGCCGATGCGGGCTCAAATGAAGCGGCGAGTGGACGCTCTTTTCTCGGGCGGGAGGATGGAGGACGACGCCTTCCGCGCGGTCCTGGGGAGTTACCAGGGCGCAGGCGACGTCGCCACCCTGGCGGACCGCGTGATCCGCAGGGCCCGCAAGCAAAAGCGGCGGACTGAAAAAGAGGAAGATACTTACAAAAGGCTCGCGATCGAAACGGACATTGAGGAGCTCGCATTCGTGGCCCAATTGATCGACCAGACCCGGTTCTTAAACCAGATGATCGGTTTCGGCAACCAGCGTCCCGGCGAAGTCCATGAGCGCGGCCTCATGAATCGCATGGCGACGACCGCCGCCGAAATTTTCTACGATCATCGCCACGCCTACCTTCCGACAGCGTTTACGCGCGGATCGAGCTTCTACGACTTTGCCAACGCCACCGGATTCATGCGCTTTTTTGCCAAGCTCGGCTACTCGGAAGCCGGCCAATCTCAAGACATGATCTTCACCTGGGCCACGCGCCACGCCGAGTGGATGTCGCGCCACGCCCGTTGGCTCCTGGAGACGCGCTCGGAACTTGCCGGCTGGCCGAAAGCGCACGTGCGCGCCTGGATGGGCGAAGACCGGGGGCCGAACCGCGAGCCCATGACTCCGGCAGCCGCGTCCGCTCAGGGCCGCGTGGAGCGGCGCTACCGCACCCTCACGCATTGGCGGGAAGTGGCGTTCGGGTACTGGGACTTGACGGGGGAATACGGAGAGTACGGCTACGGGGAGGTTTTCGAGGAGTTTGACCCGGACATTATTCAGGCGGACATCGGGCAAGGCGTGAACCACATTCTGCTTTTCCCGCCGCGGCGCACCCACATCATTCCCGTCCTCAAGACAAGCCAAGCTGCCAGCCGCCATCGCCAGAAGCAAGGCAAGCGGCCTTCCAACGTGATCGTGAGCCGCGAGGGATCGTATCAGCCCATCACGGTGAACGGCCGCCCCGGCAAAAAGCCTGCATTTGTCATCACAAGCGGTGAGACGTACGTGACTCCGGAGCAGTATGCAGAGGCCCTGGTGCGCCACCGGGGCATGACCCGTCAACACGCCCGCAAGCAAGCTCATGAAGTGGCGCGCCGTTACAGCGGCAAAGGCATTCGCGTCATCATTCAGCACTTCGGCCGCAAGGGCAAGTCCGTTCCCGTCGTGGGCATTCCGTCCCCCCTCCACGGCCATCAACGCCATGAGAGCGGAAACCTCGAGGACATGAAGTTCCCCGCCCACTTGGCGTCCCTTTACGTGACCGACACCAAGTTCAACAAGCTTCTCTACAAGGCCATGTTCGAGGCGTTCGAGGACGTGGACATGCCCACCGAGATCGGCCTGACGCGCGAGATGATTCAGCGCCTGCACGATTCGGGCTGGTCTGACGCCGACATCCGCCGCTTGATCGAGTACGGGTCCGAGGATTCGCAGCTGGCGGCCCGCCACGCGAGCATTCCCGTGGTCTTCCGGGGCATTCGTCCTTTCGTCCAGGACTTCGGGCACATCATCGGCAAAGTTATTTCACAGTCGGGCGGGCGCGGGTCGGGCGATTTCAACGCCAAAGACCTCCAAGGCGAGATCATCGAGGGGATGGTGCGAGAAGGCGTGAACTTTTTGGTTGAAGCGGTCCGGGGGGACGACGTGGTGATTCAGGAAGTGGTGGCGCTTCAAACGCAAACCTTCGTCAACACTTTCTTTTGGCAATGGTTTCAAAAGCGCCAGGTCCTCGACTGGGGCAACCTGGGGGTCGTGCTGCGCGACGACGTGCGGCCGCAGCCGCTCGCGTACTCGAGTCTTCGCGTCGTGGCGAGCCGCAATCCCCAGACCGGAGCGATTGAGATCACGCACCCCATCTTCATGAGCAGTCTCGATCTCATCACCAACGTGGGCCGCGGCGGCACGCTTCAGTGGCTCAACGAGGACTGGGTGCCGCGCGAGATCCTGGAGGACCTGATAGAGAAGATGCGCGCGGCGTCCTTGGCCGTGTTCCAGGGTGTCGAGGCCTACGCCGAGCGCTACCGCGAGCGCTTCCGCCAGGATCGCGGCCGGGAGATCGGGGAGGACTTTCAGGGGGACTCTTATGCAAAGGAGTGGTACGGCATGGTCGACTTTGTGGCGGAGCCGATTTTTGTCGAGTGGGCCATGGGCAAAGCGGGCGCGCGCGTCGAGAAAGGCAATCTCGTGCAGCTCGATTTCGAGCGCGTCAGAGAAAAAGAAACGGACGGCGAGGGCCGCGTGCGCTACATCACTAAAAGATACCGCATCGTGGCTCACGTGAAGCGCGGGGACGGAACGGTCGAGCGCGTGGAGGTGAAGCTCGAGGGGTTCAAGACCTTGCGCCCCGTCTTTTTGGAGCACAACGTGGGAATTGGTCTCTGGGACCGCTTTTTCCTGCAGGAGCTTCACCGCGAGCTCCGGCGGATCGGCTACGACGACACCGATCCCAACTTTGACCTCGCGCGCGCCGTGCAAGACCCGCGCATCGACTGGGACAAGGTAGGCGCGAACGCCGAACAAGTGGTCCTGCACTGGCTGGACCGCGACGAGGCGTGGCTTG
>CAZPNG010000225.1:0-5354 GCA_964587845.1 uncultured bacterium
CCCGCGAGCCGCCCGATCGCGTCCAGGTCAGCGGGATGACCGAACAAGTGCACCGGAAGGATGGCTTTGGTGCGCGGCCCCAAGCAGTTGGCCACGGCGGCCGGGTCGATGCAATACGTCTGCGGGTCGATGTCCGCCAGCACAGGCTGAGCGCCCACCCACCGGATGGCCGTCACCGTCGAGATAAAGGTGAACGCCGTGGTCACCACCTCGTCCCCCGGCCCCACCCCCAGGGCACGCAGGGCAAGAATCAGCGCATCCGTCCCCGAATTGACGCCCGCCGCGGCAGGCACCCCCAGGAAGGCGGCGAAACTTTTCTCAAAGCGCTCCACTGTGCGGCCGAGAACGAAGTGGGCTCTGGACCCCAGCTCGTCGAGCCGGCGGAAAAAGTCGCCCTTCAGTTCCTGAAATTCCCGGTCCAGCGCGAGCGCCGGAACGCGCATTTTTACGGCAGCAGGCATCTATCCCCCGAACAGCATTTTGAGAGAAATGAGAAGCAAAAATACTGCAAACGCGCGCTTGAGGACCGGGCCCGCGAGGTGGGTCGAAAGCTCCGCGCCCAGCCACCCGGCCACGCCCGCCACGACGGCCACCCACAGGGCCGTCTTCCACACCACGTGGCCAGCCAAGTGATGCCGCGCCAGGGACACGAGCGCCACGGGCACGATCACTGCGAGACTTGTACCGATTGCGCGATGAGGATCAAACTTTAAGACGTAAACGAGGAGCGGCACGAGCACCACGCCACCCCCTACTCCGAACAACCCCGCGAGCAGCCCCGCCAGGGCTGCAAACAACACCACTAGGAGGGTCGTCATGATGGAGCCTCCGCCTCGTCCAAGGCGAGGTTCACGAGCCGGTCCGCGCGCTCAATCATCGGGTGCGTGCGCGGCACGTGCCGGTAGGTCACCTTCTCAAACTTCCCCGCCTCTTCGTGCGCCGCGGCGAGGAGCTGCTTCAAGTGCTCGGCCTTGACCCTGTAGGCCCCCGTCATCTGCCGGCACACGACCTCGCTGTCCAGGAAGGCGTCCACTTCGCTGGCGCCCAGCAGATGGGCCAGCGCCAGAGCTCCCAGCAGGCCGCAATACTCGGCCACGTTGTTCGTGGCGCGGCCGATCAGGTCCGAGTGCTCCTTCAAGACCCTGCCCTTGGCGTCACAAATAACGACCCCGATTGCCGCGGGCCCCGGGTTCCCCCGGGCCCCGCCGTCTGAATACGTGGTGAGCCGCACGGTGAGGTGTGATTGTAGAGGGCACACCGAGTCGAGTCAAGGAATCAGCTGCAGCACAAAAAAAGACCGGCTCGGAGTCCTCCCGAGCCGGCTTCTGGTGCTTACTCTTGTGTCGCGGGCACGCTTACTTCACGTGCAGGACTTTGTTGCAGAAGACCACGACCGCCGCGATGACGATCAGCGGCATGTACGTATGCAGGTTCCCCGCATACTTCACGCCGATCAACGCGCCGAGAAGGATCCCCTTGAACAAATCACTGTCAAGCTTCATCCTCGCTCACCCCCTTTGACAACAGCTTTCAAAACATCTAACAATCGGATCTAAAGCAGGAGGGCCGGTCTCCTTCCGAAGGCCGGCCCCTGTATACGTTTCAGGGTCTGCGTCGCGCGCTTACTTCGCGTGCAGGTACTTCCCGAAAAGCACGACCACGGCCCCGATGACGATCAGTGGGAAATACGTGGTCAGAGTCGTCGCATACTTCACGCCGATCAGTGCTCCCAGGACGATCCCCGCGAACAAATCACTGTCGAGTTTCATCTGCATTCACCCCCTTTGGTATCCGCACTTAGCCTGTAGGCTTATCTGTAGGCCTACCTAGGGTGCTTCTCTCTATTCCAAACGTAGCATCGACTTTACTATTTGTCAAATCATGCACCGTATGTATGCGTAGCAAATGAATAATTATATACAAGTCATAGCAACCGTTTGACAAATAGTGGAACTTGGTGTACCGTCTGTGTAGCAATCGTACGGAGAGCAGCAGGCAGTTCTTTTATAAATATATTCAGCTAAAGGGGTTACATCGAAATGGATTTCTTCGGCATTGGCGAGCGAATTCGCAAGTTCAGGCTACGCAAGAAGTTAACGCAAAAAGAGCTGGCCGAGCTTATAGGCAGGAAGTCAAGCGTGCTCAGCTTGATCGAGCGCAACTCCCGAAATATCTCCGTTAAAAACCTGCAGAAAATAGCGAAGGCGCTTGGGGTTACGACGGCGGAGCTGGTGTGCCCGGATGAGGGGGACTACAGCGAGTGCATTTCCCTGCTGGGACGGCTGGAGGAGGAAGACCTTAAGAAGGCGCGCGACTACCTGGAATACCTGACAAGCCGAATCCCTCCTAAGGGCGCTTCGGAGACTCCCCCTCCCGAGGGCCCGAATCCGCAGGCCCCTGGAGCAGCGTAAGCTTGGCGCCCGAGCTCTGCGCCTTGCGTTCCAGTCCCTCCACCTCCCGCTGCAGCCGCTTCAGCCTGAGGCGCACATCACGAAGGGGATCCGGCAGGTCCCCGTGGTCCAGCTCATCGCCCGGGTGAACGCCTTCACGCTTCACAATCTCGGCGGGAACTCCTACCACCGTGCAGTTGTCGGGCACGCGCTCGATCACGACCGAGCCGGCGCCCACCTTGACCAGGTTGCCGATGCGGATCGCGCCGAGAATTGTCGCGCCGGCCCCCACCACAACGCCGTTCCCCAAGGTGGGATGGCGCTTGCCTTTCTCCCGGCCCGTGCCGCCGAGCGTCACGCCTTGATAGAGGGTCACGTTTTGACCGATCTCGGCCGTCTCGCCGATCACGACGCCCATGCCGTGGTCGATGAAGAATCCCGGCCCGATGCGCGCGGCCGGATGAATCTCAATGCCCGTCAGGAACCGCGACATCATGGAGATCAGGCGCGGGAGGACCGGGACCCTCAGGCACCAAAGCAGGTGCGCGATGCGATGAAGGACGGTGGCATGGAAGCCCGAGTACGTGAGCAAGACCTCCAGGAAGCCGAACAGGCTCCGCGCGGCGGGGTCCCGCTCAAAACACGCCTTAAAGTCTCTCCCCAAATACCCAATCATAGGTTAGTAGACGCCATTATACATTGAAGCGGAAATACACGACATCGCCGTCCTGGATCACGTAGGCGCGGCCCTCCGTACGGTACTTCCCCTTTTCCTTCACGGCCGCGATCGAGCTGAGGGCCACCAAGTCTTCATAAGCGCAAACTTCCGCCCGGATGAACCCGCGCTCGAAGTCCGAGTGAATCACCCCGGCCGCCTGGGGGGCAAGCGTGTCCCGGCTGACTGTCCAAGCCCGCACTTCCTTGGGCCCCGCCGTGAAAAACGTGATCAACCCGAGAAGTTTATAGCCCGCGCGAATGAGGCGGTTTAAGCCCGGCTCTTCAAGGCCCAGCTCCTTCAGGTATTCGAGGCGCTCGTCCGCCGAAAGAGACACGAGTTCCTGTTCAACGCGCGCAGACACCACCACCGTCTCCGCCCCTTCGAGCCGGGCGCGCGCCGAAACGCGTTCGGCGTGGGGACCGCCCGCCGGCAGCTCCGTTTCCGCAACGTTCGCCATGTAGAGAACGGGCTTGCCCGTCAGCAGGTGCAGGTCCTGAATGTGTTTCCGCTCCTCGGCGGACAGCGAAAGAGAACGCACGGGTTTGCCGGCGGAAAGCTGCTGGTAGACGCGCTCCAGAGCGGGCAACGCTTCGCGCGGCCCCTGCCCCGCCTGGGCGGCCCGCTTCGCCTTGTCCAAGCGGGCGCCCACCGCCTCGAGATCTTTCAAGGCCAGCTCTGTCTCAATGATTTCAATATCACGGTCCGGGTCCGGCGCGCCGGCCACGTGCACGACGTTTTCGTCTTGAAAGCAGCGCACCACGTGCAGGATCGCGTCGACTTCCTTGATGTGGCCCAGGAATTGGTTGCCCAACCCCTCCCCCTTGGAGGCCCCGGCCACCAGGCCCGCAATGTCCAGAAACTCGGTCGTGGTCGGGGTGACCTTTTCGGGCTGATAAAGCTTCGCCAGGGCCTCGAGCCTCGGATCGGGCACCGGCACGATGCCCTTGTTGGGCTCGATCGTGCAAAACGGATAGTTCGCGCTCTCGGCGCCTGCAGCGGTCAGCGCGTTGAACAGGGTGCTCTTACCGACGTTGGGTAGCCCGACGATACCCGCTTGAAGGGCCATAGAACCTCCGGGGCCCCCATCTATGCCCGTCGGTCCGGTCCGCCAACACTTCCTGACGCCGTCGCTCGAGAATCTGGGGCGCCGTCAGCCCGGGTCGTGCTTCTCGAACAGGGCGTAATGACGGAAGACGCGCGCCCCGGCACGGCCGACATAGCTGCGATCTCCCCGCTCCCAGACCATGCCGTAGACCCCTCCCTTGTATCCGGCCTTTCTCGCCGATTGGTGGGTGGAGGCCACGAGCCACGAGCCGATCCCGGCGTTTCGATGCTCCGGGCGGACCGCGAGCGCATGAATGGAGTACCAACCCCGTGCGGGCTGGGCAGAATCGGGAAGGGCGAAGAGGACGCCCGCTGGCTCTCCCGTCGCGGTGCGCGCCGTCATGACCAGCCGAGGATCGATATTGCGTCGAAAGGGCGCATACCAGGCCTGCAATGCCTGCAGAGTGATCGGCGCGTATCCGTAGGTGTCGGCGTAGGCCTCGGAGGCGATCCGGTGGAGCACGCCGACGGCCTCTGCAAACGTTGCTTCGGAAGGACGCCCCTCACCCGGGTGGATCTCCAGCTGTCGTACAGACCAGCCGCGTGACGACAAGGCCGCCACGCGATCGACGATCGACCCCGATAATCCGTCGAAATCTCCGAGTGCGGAGACATAGTTGGCGACCGGTTTGTATCCGGCGCGGGTCCATCTTTCAGGCCGTTCGGTCGGTTCGAGCGCGAACGGCGATTCGTCGTAGGGCCCGAGGTTCGCCCGGTGGGGAAACCAAGCGCAAAGCTCCATGGGCCCGCGCAGGACGGTGCAGCCCTTGGCCCGCAGCCAGCCCTCCGCGGCTTCCAGCACGGCTGTCCCGCCGACCCAATCTCCGATCGTGCCGATCGTTGGGAGGGCCGGATGCACCGCCGCAAGCGCCCGGTCCTCGCCATTTGAGAACGGTGCGACAGTACCTATCGACCGATAGAGTGCCAGTCGCGAGGCGTCGCCACCGGCGGACAGCCATGCCTCGCGGTCGGGTTCCAGCGCCATGCGTCCTCCTAACTCTAGCGATGCTCCACGCGTGATGTCTGTTCCACAAGGAGGGGACGCGGTCCTGGCCGCCGGCATTCGACGTCAGTTATGAGCGCTTGTGTTTTTTTGTTTTCACCCTCTGTTCGGGCTGCAAGGGCAAGCGGCGGTCGCCAGT
>CAZPNG010000226.1:0-2978 GCA_964587845.1 uncultured bacterium
CCTCTCAAGCACCACAGCCACCGCCTCGGCAAAGCCCCCCGGACCCACCGCAAAGCCTTTCCAGAGCGCCGTCCAAACCTCAGGCTCGCCCGCCTTCAGCTTCACAAGATCCTCCCACCCCTCAAGCACCACAGCCACCGCACCGGCAAAGCCCCACGGATTCGCCGCAAAGCGTTTCCAGACCGCTTGCCAACCCTCGGGCTCCGTCTTCAACTCGCGCAACCTTGACCAGTTGTCTGAAACAGCAGAAAGCGCAGCACGAAACGATGGATCTTCTTGGTTCACTGCACTCAGAGCCGCTCGGCTGACAGGATCTTCTGTAAGCGCCTCTGCAAGCCCGCTCGCAAGATCCGGGAACCGCTGCCGCAGTCTCTGCAACAGTGGATCTCCCGCAGCATCCTCGCCTGTCCCACCCCCCACCGCCGGCGCGCGCCTGCCCGCCATCTGTGTGGCGGGGCCGGCAACCGAAACGGCGCGCGGCTGCACGGCGGCTCGCCCTTCAAACCGGCGGCTGATCAGTGTCTCCCTGAACCTTCCCTCGGCCAGAAATCTCTGGACGGCCCGCTCCAGGCCCAGCCTCGTCTTGCCCCCGAAACGGCCGATCAGCCCGTTGGGCTGAGGAAATGACCAATCCGCGCCGATGTCGGCAATTTCTCCCGAGCCAATCCCCTCGCCCATGATCCAGAGGGTTTCAAGAATCCGTTCGCGCCCGGCGTCATCCACTCCAATGGCGTCAAGCTTCTTGTAGATAGCCATCGCTTGATCAATCCAACGGTTGCCAATGCGAAGCATCTCAAGGAGTGACTCCTCCGGCTTGATCCCGTCGGGTTGCGGAACCAGGCTCCGAACGAATGGGCTCCGCGATTCAGAGATCCGCCGAACAAGCCAGTCGAGTCCTGCGACCAGGCTCTGTCCGAGGAGGGTGCGCTCGAAGCCCGCGACAGCCCCTGAAAGGAACCTGAGCAAAAAGCTCGCCGTGACGTAGTTTTCCAGCTCGCCGGCAATCCACTCCCTCTCGGCCGCCGGGCCGGCAAGCACCCCTTGCGCGCGGTTGTGCGCCGCCTGCCGGCTGAAGGCATGAAGTTCAAAAAGAAGCCGCCGCCCAAGGTGCCGGCCTGAGGAATCGTGAATGCTGCCCGCGGTCCTCAGATCCGAGTGGCCCTGCTCGTGCACCGCGGCCTCGCGCGTCAAGGGCTTGTCTCCAAGGAAGACGACGTTCGCGCTCAAGCCCAGATTGTCCGGACCAAAATCGGAGTTTCCGGCATGGTACGTTAACCCGATGATGGAGCGGGTCAGGAGCCGCGAGGCGGCGTCCCCCCACACGGTTCCCTGCCAGGCAAAGTCCCAAAGGATCTTGGCCAACGCCCTAAAAGGGGCGAGCGTCAAGCGCCTGAAGACCGAGAAGACGATTTTCGCCGCGGGCTCCCCTCTCATCATTCGGTCCGCGAGGGTCTCCGGGATGTCCACCAGGAGCGCTAGGGCGATCCCGGTCCGCACCATGAGGAAAGCGAACAGAGAAACCAGGCCTCCGAGAACCCCGAAGAATGCGATGAATCCTGCAGCGAGCGCGGCAAGGTAGGCGATCATCAGCAGGGCGCGCGCCATCCGGGTTCCCGCAGTCACTTCCCAGTAAACGGCCTCGCGCTGCGGATCGAAGCGGGCGCGGCGAATCATGCGCCGGAGCTTCGCGGGGCGGGAAGCCCCGGGCCGCGCCAGCTCCGACATGACGAACTCGAGATACGCCTCTGCCTCCGGCCGCGCCCGGCCCCCGGCTTCCAAACCCGCCAGGTTCCTTCGGTGCCGCTCTCGAACGGCCTCCCTCACCCGCCGCAGCGCAATGAGCGGGTAGAGCGAAAGCTCGCGAGCATGTTCCACCCGGCGGGTGCGAGCGTCTGCCGCGCCCCTACTCCGCCGTTCGGCGAGATCAAGAGCGACGCCATAGTAAGGGCTGCCGCTCAACCGGGCTTCGAGATGAACGAGGATCCCCGAGAGGACCAGGAGAAAGCGCTTCTCGTCGAGGGCGGAACCCAGATACGGGACGTCCTCGACAGCGGAGCGTGCCTCGGGCTTTCCCGGGGCACCTGCAGCAGTACCTGCCCGTGGTCGCAGGCCACGGGCAGGTGGCCGAGCGAAGCGAGGTCCCTTGACAAAACTTCTTTTCCCCGCCGGCCCCGAGAGCTCCTTGAGGAAATCTTCGAAGTCTTCGCCGTGCCACATGATGACTCCGAGGTTTTTCAGCCTGCTGCGGTTGTCCTCGTACGAAAGCCGGGGGTCCAGGTTCATGAGGCGCGCCAGACGGCGCAGGTCGCGGTTGATGAGGCGGACGGCGCGAGCGGGATCCGCAGAGTGCACTTGGGTCGCGAGCGCACGCAAGCGTTTCAACGTGCGGATCATGTCCGGCGCGCTGACCGCGGGCGCGCGGCGGAGCGTACCGACGGAAGCGGCGGCAGAGGAAATAGTGGAGAGCGTTGCGGGCTGCGGGGCTGCGGTCCAGCCCACCGCAACCGGTTCTGCAGCGCGCGCGATCTCGGCCAACAAGTCGGCCACCTCTTGAAATGAAGGGTACCGCCTTGCCGGGTCTCGATCCGTAGCCCGCAGCAAGATTTCCGCCAGGGGCGGATGTTGCGCAATCTCCTCCTGCGAGAAAAGTTCATCCCCCCGGCCTGTTCCCTCGATCGTCTTGCCGAATCCATAGACGTCCGCCTCCACGCTCCTGGGCCACTTCCCAAACATTTTCACCTCGGGAGCCAGGTAGGCCAACGATCCCCCCAACACCGGCTCGTCTTTGGGCCCCGAAATTCCCAAGTCAATCACGAGCGTGTCCCCTTGCGGGTTGAACAACAGGTTGTCCGGCTTGACGTCGTTGTGCAAGTATCCCGCGGTGTGCATGCGCTCAAGATTTCGCGCAAGTTTCTCCAAGATGCGCAGCCGGCGCGCGACGGAAAGATTCCCCAAAGACTCGTGGGAAAGCGGCCGGG
>CAZPNG010000227.1:0-2871 GCA_964587845.1 uncultured bacterium
TCGTAACTCTCGGGAATTGGAAAAAACTTCCGCTCCTGGGCGTCCCCATCGAAGAACTCGACGCCCTTGGCGTGCCATTCCCAAAAGAGGTCCCCGCGCTCCCCCACCGCGTGAATCATGCGCGTGTACCGATGCGACAAGTAGTCCAGGTGAATATTCCCCAAGAAGCCGTCGTGCACCAGCGTGATCTCACTCAAGTCCTCGGTGTCAATGTCGAGTGAACTCACACGCTCGCATCTTGCGAAAACCTCGCGGGGATCCCCAAACAGCCAGCGGGCGTAGTCAATCTCGTGAATGCTGTCCAAGACAACCCCCCCGCCCTGCGCTTGATGAGCTCCGTAGTTTTTCCGGTAATCCTGGTGCGGCCGCCAGCGGGGAAGGTAGAAACCCGCCTCCACCCGGAACGTGAGCACGCGCCCGATCCATCCTTCCACCAAGGCTTTCTTCAGGGTCTGGACAGCGGGATAAAACTTCATGTTGCAGCCGACCAGGCTGACGAGGCCATGACGGTCCACGAGGTCGCAAATCTCATCGGTGTGCTCAAGGGAGTGCGCCAGCGGTTTTTCGATAAAGAGATGGCATCCGCGCTGTGCTGCATAGAGGGCTTGTTCAGCGTGGAGATGGTTCGGGGTGCAAACAAACACAATGTCGCCTCGCTCGAGCGGGACCTTGCCCAGATCCTCATACAGGCCCGCCCCCTGGAGCTCCCGGCCGATCACCTCCCGGCTCGCCCCGTTAGGATCACAAATTGCGAGCTGAGGAACTCCGAGTTTGAGTAAGTTCCGTGCATGCCGCTTTCCGATGGATCCCGCCCCCACCACTACGGCTTTCATGACGTGCACAGCGCCTCTTGTTTCAATTCCATCTGAACCACGCCCCTCCCGGTCCCTCTGCGCTTCAGCAGCCTGGTTTTCTGGAACCCCACCTTCGCAAACACGCGCCGGGCGCGCCGGTTTTCGAGCCTGACGCCCAATGCGATTTTCCGAACCCCCAGGCGTCGGAATGCATACGCGCAGACCGCCCGCGTGGCGAGCTGCCCCAACCCCTTGCCCCAGAAGCGCCGGTCCCCGATCATGATTCCGAAGACCGCCGTCCTCTTGTGAACATCCCGCAAGGTGGCCGTGCCAATGGAAGTCCCCCTCAAGCGGTCACAGATCACCAGGAAAACGTTTTTCTTCGGTTGGCGCCTGAGACCCGCGTAATAGTCCACCATCTCGCGGAAGGTGTAATGCGGCTTCCTCATGTAGCGGTTCACCCTCCGATCGTTGAGCCAAGACAGGTATCTGAGATCGAGGTCGCCCGCCCGCAGAGGCCGCAGGGCTACCCGCCCCTCTTTCCATAGGTACGCCTTGCGGCGCAAACGCTTGCGCTTTGGAACGGCAATCGTCGTCATCTGGAAAGCACAAATGCCGGGCTGACACGCAGGAGCCGGCGCAGCCCCTCCTCCAGGCAGATTCTCGGCTCGTAGCCCAGCAGGCCCCTCGCTTTTTCGATCGACGGAACGCGCCAATGCACTTCGCGCTCGCCCGTGCGGTCGGATTGCTCGAAGCCAACAAGCTCAGGCTTCAGCGATTTGCCGGCAAGCGAGATCACCTTTTCCCCCAGCTCCAGAATCGTGATGGGCTCCGAGGGATTTCCAATATTCAGAATTTCCCTCTCGCTGCGATCGGACAGCAGCGCCAGGACGGCGCCCGAGGCGGCATCGTCCACGTGACAAAACGAACGCACCTGACGCCCGCTTCCATAAATACGCGGCGGTTGGCCCGCAAGCACGCTTTTGACAAATCTGGGAATCACGAATTTCTCCGTTTGATTCTCCCCGTACACGTTAAAAAACCGCACGATGGCGTACTGCAGCCCATAGCTCTGGTAGTAAGCTCGCAGGTACTCTTCCCCGACCAGCTTCGTGATGGCATAGTTCGACTTCGGGTTCAGAGATGAATCCTCTTCAAAAGGCGCGGCGCCATTGCCGTCCCCGTAGACTTCGGAAGACGAAGTGAAAAGAACCTTACGGACATCCTCCTTCACGCACGCCTCGAGCACGTTCACCGTGCCTTGGATATTGATATGCAGGCACTCCAGGCGCTGGGACTCGGTGCGTTCCACCCCGAGCGCCGCCGCCGCGTGCACGACGAACTCACAGCCCCGGGCGGCCACCGAAACCTCATAGGGGTCCAGGATGCTTCCCACAATGGCCTCATGAATCGCCGGATTGACCGGTCGTGCCAGATCAAAAACGCGAACCCACAAGCCCGCCTTCAAGCAGAGCTCGGCAATTTTGGAACCGATAAACCCCGCCCCACCCGTGATTAAAACCTTGAGCATCTCCCCCTCCTCTGCACCACGTTTCCGGGACGCCATTTTTAAAGAGACCCTACACGATACACGAAGTAGCGGACAGGCTCACCGCCCTGCGAGACTTCAGAGGTTTCGTGGGCAAGGGTCACGCTCTTGTCATTCAGAAGAGTTTGCTGCCAAAGCGCCAGATCAGCCCCCTGGAAGGATTCCCTCAAGGCTTCCGAGACTTCCTGCGCCGCGCCGGCGCGCACCAAGACGTGCGTGATCCCGTGGCGGCGCAACTGCGGCGCCAGGGCACCGCCTTTGCCTGCGCCTTCCAAATAATGATCCCGAAGCCGAAACTGATCTTCGCGCACCATGTCACGCGCCATGTAATAGAAGCTCTTCTCTCCCACAGCCAGGACCTTGGCGTCGGCCGGCAGGTTCGCGTTGATCCAGGAGGCCGCCTGGAAACTCGGCTCGCGGTCCGCAAGGAACCCCTCCTGCGACACGTTTCCGGCCACGACCGGCAGGAATTGGCGGGCCCGCACCGCAAGGGAGGCCTCATCGAAACCCACACAGGCCAGGCACCAA